>JAUPTP010000127.1 GCA_030918015.1 Pseudomonadota bacterium | reverse complement strand
CATCTTCGGCGAGCTGGTCCCGAAGCGGGTCGGTCAGATGTATCCGGAGACGGTGGCGCGGCTGGTGGCGCAGCCGATGGCCTGGCTGTCGGTGGCCGCCGGCCCCTTCGTCAAGCTGCTGTCGGGCACGACCCAGGCCATCCTGAAGCTGCTGGGCGTGCGCGACACCGGCAGCCGGGGCGTGACCGAAGAGGAGATCGCCGCCAGCCTGGAAGAGGGGCTGGACGCCGGCGTCATCGAGGCGCACGAGCACCTGATGGTGCGCAATGTCTTCCGGCTCGACGACCGCCAGATCGGCTCGATGATGATTCCGCGCGGCGACATCGCCTGGCTGGATGTGGCCGCCCCGCGCGACGAGATCCTGGCGGTGCTGACCGAGCATGGCCATTCGCGCTATCCGGTCTGCCGTGGCAGCCTCGACGAGGTGCTGGGCGTGGTCACCGCGCACCAGCTGCTGATGCAGCTCGCCGGCAGCCGCGAGTTCGTGCTGGTCGAGTCGACCCAGCCGGCGGTGTTCGTGCCCGAGACGCTCTCGGGCATGGAGCTGCTCGAGCATTTCCGCGGCTCGCCGGTGCAGATGGTCTTCGTCGTCGACGAGTACGGCGTCGTGCAGGGCGTGATCACGCTGCGCGACGTGCTCGAGGCGATCACCGGCGAATTCACGCCCCACCAGGCCGAGGATGCCTGGGCGGTGCAGCGCGCCGACGGCTCCTGGCTGGTCGACGGCCTGATCCCGGTGCCCGAGCTCAAGGACCGCCTGGGCCTGAAGCTGCTGCCCGACGAGGACCGCGGGCGCTATAACACGCTGGCCGGCATGGTGATGCTGCTGCTGGGCCGGCTGCCGCAGACCGCCGACGCGGTCGAATGGGAAGGCTGGCGCTTCGAGGTGGTCGACCTCGACGGCAAGCGCGTCGACAAGGTGCTGGCCAGCCGCATCGAGGAACTGGCCGAGGAGCCCACCCCATGACATCGTCCACCGCCGGCGCCGGCGTGCTCTACCACCATCCGGTGCTGCTGACCCGCGAGCAGCATGCCGATCGCCGGGTCGTGCCGGTCACCGACTGGCGCATCGCCGCCGGCCTGAACGCGGTGCCGGTCACGGTCGTCGAGTTCGAGTCGCTCGCGCGCGAGCTGCCGCTGGCCTTCGTGCCGGCCGGCCGCGACGCCGAGGGCCGCACCCGCGTCGCGCCGGTGGCGCTGCTGGGCCTGAGCGAGGGCGAGAACCTCTGCATCGACGCCGACGGGCGCTGGATCGGCACGACGATTCCCGCCTTCCTGCGCCGCTACCCGTTCGCCTACGCCACCGCCGACGACGGCGCACCGACCCTGGCGGTCGACGCCGCCTGGCCCGGCTTCAACACGGTGGAGGGCGAGCGCCTGATCGCCGACGACGGCCAGCCGACCGCGTTCCTGACGCAGACGCTGGCCTTGCTGGAGCGCTACGAGCGCGACACGCTGCGCACCCGCGCGCTGTGCGACCGGCTGGTGGCGCTGGACCTGCTGCGCGGCGGCGAGATCCGCGGCGAGATCGCGGGCGGGCGCCAGCTCAACGCGACCGGCTTCTTCATGATCGACGAGCAGCGTCTGGCGACGCTACCCGACGAGGCGGTGCTGGAGCTGCACCGCAGCGGCCTGATGGCCGTGATCCATGCCCATCGCGTGTCGATGGGCCATGTCCAGACCCTGGCGGCGCGGATGCCCGCCTGAGCGGGTCTCTGTCCTTCACGCGCGGCGCCGCACGACCGCCAGACCGGCGGTGACCAGACCCAGTCCGGCCAGCCAGCCCAGGCCCAGCGCGCCGCCGCCGCTGTCGTCTGTGGCCGTGGTGTCCGCATCGTCCGTGCTGTCGAGGCCTGACGTGACGGCCGGGGCCGCGCCGGTGCGCAGCACCGCCGAGCTGCTGGCCTGCTGGCCCGCGCTGTCGCTCACCGTCAGCGTCACGGTCACCAGGCCGCTGCCCAGCGCCGAGACCGAGACGGTCGAGCCGGTGGTGGTGCCGTTGAAGGCCGCCAGCGAGGCATCGCTCAGGCTCCAGCTGTAGCTGAGTGTGCTGGTGGCATTGGGGATGCTGGCGTCGATCAACGTCGAATTGCCCAGGTCGATGCGTGTCTGAACTTCGTTGATGGGTGCGATGGGCAGCGTGCCGGCCGCGGCGTTGACTGCCGCGCCGGCATCCAGCATGCCCGCGCCGCAGGTGCCGGTGGTGCAGTAGCACTCGTCCTGGGCGGCGCTGCTGCCGGCCGTGCAGGCCGACACGCCGGCACCGGCGCCGCTGGTGGGAAAGCTGCGGGCGCTGGACTTCAGCAGCGCCGTCACCTGCGCGGGCGTCAGCGCCGGGTTGGCCGCCAGCATCAGCGCGGCGGTGCCGGAGACCAGCGGCGCCGAGAAGCTCGTGCCCACGGCCGCATCGCTGCCGCCGGTGGTGTAGACATGCGCGCCCGGCACGGTCGTGCCGCTGTTGCTGGTGCTCAGGATCGGGTAGAGGCACTCGCCGGTGGCGTTGACGCAGTTGCCCGCCGGCGCGGCGATGGCCACCTGGCTGCCCAGGCTGGAGTAGCCGTTCTTCGTGCCGCTGTGGCGCAGGCCCGCCACCGCGATGACGCCGGGGCAGTTGGCCGGCATGTTCACCTTCAGGCTGTCGTTGCCGACCGAGGCGACGACCACCGCGCCGGCCGCATTCACCTCGGCCACCGCGACGGTGTAGGGGTCGGTCGACGTGCAGGTGCCCTCGTAGCCCAGGCTCATGTTGATGACCCGCGCCGGCGTCGGGTTGGCGGGCACGCCCGGCACGGTCAGGCCGGCGGCCCAGCGCATGCCGGCGATGATGTCCGAGTCGTAGCCGCCGCACTTGCCCAGCACCCGCACCGGCATCACCCGCACATGGCGGCCCAGCCCGGCCATGCCGGTGGCGTTGTTGGTGGTGGCGCCGATCAGGCCGGCGGTCTGCGTGCCGTGCCAGCTGCTGTCGGAGACGCCGCAGCCCTTGAGCGTGGCGTTGCTGCTGTTCTCGCTGGCGCTGATCCAGTCGCCGAGGTCGGCCGGGTTGCTGTCCCGGCCGTCGCCGTCGTTGGAGATCACCGGCTCGGAGACGAAGTCGTAGCCGGCCACCAGCTTGCCGTCCAGGTCCGGATGGCTCCAGCGGATGCCGGTGTCGAGCACCGCGACGATGATGCTGGCGCTGCCGGTGGTGCGTGCCCAGGCGGTCTCCGCGTTGATCGACGACACCAGCGTGCTGGTGGGCGTGTGCAGGTACCACTGGCCGCTGGCCGGGCTCATGCCGACGCCGCCCGCGTAGAGCGGGTCGCTCACGGCCGCATGGGCGCGGCGGCGCTGGTCGACATGCACCGACAGCACGTCGCTGTCGGCGGCCAGCCGTCCCGCCAGGGTCGCGCTGCTCATGCCGCTGGCGTGGATGACTTGCGTGTCCGGCGCCAGGCTCAGGCCGTCCTGCAGCGTCAGGCCCAGCCGCTGGCCGAGGGCCTGGGCCTGGCGCAGCGCGCTGGTCGTGGCGCCGCCGGAGGTCGCCGACAGCGTGCTGGCCAGCCGCGTGGTGCGCAATCGCACGATGACGCGCGCTGTCTCGGCCGTCTCCTGCGGCACGGCGCCCGAGCGCAGCGGCGCGCGCTCCGAGGCGGCCTGGGCCGCCGGCGAGATCAGCGGGGCGATCGCCAGCGCGGCCAGCGTGGCCACGGTCGGTCGCATCAGCCGCGACAGGCGGGGGAAGGTAGGCATCATGGGCGGGTCCACGGCGGGCATCGCAGGAAAGGAGCCGGCATGCGCGCCCGCGCGAGGCATGGCGTGATGCGGGATGGCCGGCGAGTGTAGGCCTGAGCTGTTGTCGGAACCGTTGCCGGGCTCTGAAGGCCTGTACCAAGGTGTAGCGAGTTGTTCGCGGCCGGCGCGCCGGAGGTCGCTGCGGCCGTGAGGACTGCTCGCTCGGGTCGTTCTCCTGGGAGCGGTCCCCGCAAACGCGGGATTCAGACGGGCCGACAGGCCGAAATCGCCCCGTTACCATGAGGCTCAGATCGTGAGCCCGAATCCTCTTCCGTGCAGGAATCCGGCGCGCGAGCCGACAAGAACCACGAGGGGAAACGCCAATTCCATGGAACGCACCGAACGTTTCTGCAGGATCGAGATGCTGCTGCGCAGCCGCGGCTGCGTCAGCTTTGCCGATCTGATGACCGAGCTGGGCGTCTCGCGCGCCACGCTCAAGCGCGATCTGGACCATCTGCGCACCCGCATGGACGCGGCCATCGTCTATGACCGCGAGCGCAACGGCTACCGCTTCGCCGTGACCGGCCGGGGGCGGCGCGCGTCGGCTGCCGAGGCCTCGGGCGTGTGGTTCAGCGAGCGCGAGATCCACGCGCTGCTGACCATGCACCAGCTGCTCGACGGGCTGGGCGAGGGCAGCAACATGGGCCGCCACCTGCAGCCGGTGCTCGAGCGGCTGCAGGGCATGCTCGGCACCAGCGAGGGCGAGGCCCGCGAGCTGGTGCGCCGGCTGCGGGTGGTGCCGCCGGCGCGCAAGCCGATGCGCGGGCGCAGCTTCGAGCGGCTGGCCGCCGCCGTGCTCGAGCGCCGTCAGCTGCGCCTGACGGTCGAGGCCGAGGACGGCGTGGCGCGCGATCGGGTGGTCTCGCCGCTGCGGATGATCCATGACGGCGGCATCTGGCTGCTGGATGCCTGGTGCCACCAGCAGGAGGCGCTGTGCCGCCTGCCCGTGCCGATGGTGCGGGCCGTGCAGGTGCTCGAGGCGCGGGCGCGCGAAGTGCCGATGCGGGTGATCGAGGCCGCGCTGGACATCCTGCCGGTGCTGCGCGCGGCCTGAAGCGCCGGACCTGGACAGCGATACTGGCGACCTCACGCCGAGGTCCGAGTCGATGTCCGATGTCCTGCTGCCTGCCCGCGCCCCTTCTTCGTTCCGTTCGCCCCTGGTGCCGGGGCTGCTGGTGCTGCACGGCAACCGGCTCGAGCTTCTTCAGCAGGCGGTGTTCGAGTGGCTGCGGCGCCATCCGCTCGATCCGCTCGAGTCCGAGGTGCTGCTGGTGCAGAGCAACGGCATCGCCGAATGGATGAAGATGTCGATGGCGCGCCATGTCGGCGTCAGCGCGGCCGCCCGGGTCGAGCTGCCGGCGCGCTTCCTGTGGCGGATCTACCGCGCCATGCTGGGGCGCGACGGTGCGCCCGCGCGCTCGCCCTTCGACAAGGCGCCGATGACCTGGCGCCTGATGCAGGCCTTGCCCGGCTGGATCGAGCGCCCCGGCTTCGAGCCGCTGCGCCAGTTCCTGCAGGCCGGCGCCGCGCGCGGCGATGCGCTGGACGATCCGGTGCGCCGGCTGCAGCTCGCCGAGCGCCTGGCCGACCTCTACGACCAGTACCAGATCTACCGCTCCGACTGGCTGCGCGCCTGGGCCGAGGGCCGCGACGGGCACGACGTGCTGCCCGGTCTGGCCGGGCAGCCCGACCGGCCGCTGCCGGCGGACCAGCAGTGGCAGGCCCGGCTGTGGCGGGGGCTGATCGAGACGCTCGATGCGCGCGAGCGCCAGGCGGTGCGCAGCGACGTGCACCGCCGCTTCGTGCAGGCGGTCGAGCGCGGCCTGGCGCCGGTGCATCCGCTGCCGCGCCGCGTGGTGCTGTTCGGGCACAGCCACCTGCCGATGCAGACCCTGGAGGCGTTGGTGGCGCTGTCGCGCCATGCGCAGGTGCTGCTGGCCGTGCCCAACCCCTGCCGCTTCCACTGGGCCGACATCATCGACGGGCGCGAGCTGCTGCGCGCGCCCCGGCGGCGCCAGCCGCTGCGGCGCGGGCGCGACCTCTCGGCCGAGCGGCTCGACCAGATGCATCTGCATGCCCATCCGCTGCTGGCGGCCTGGGGGCGCCAGGGCCGCGACTTCATCCGCCTGCTCGACCAGTTCGACGATGCGGCCGCGGCGCAGGCGCGCTTCCAGATCGCGCGCATCGACCTGTTCGACGATGAGCTGGACGCGCATGACGAGCCGGTGCGGGGCGCGCCGCTGCTGGTGCGGGTGCAGCGCGCGATCCGCGACGGGCTGCCGATGCACGAGATCGTCGAGCGCGAGCTCGGCGCCCCGGCGCTGGCCGCGGACGACCGCTCGGTCCGCTTCACGGTGGCCCACAGCGCCCTGCGCGAGGTCGAGATCCTGCACGATCAGCTGCTCGACGCGCTGGCCTCGCCGCCCCTGGGGCCCGACGGCCGCCCCGGCGCCCCGCTGGCGCCGCGCGACATCGTCGTGATGGTGCCCGACATCGAGCCCTGGGCGCCGCTGATCCACGCCGTCTTCGGCCAGCACGGGCCCGGCGACGCCCGCCGCATTCCCTACGAGATCGCCGACCTGAAGCTGCGCGGCCGCCAGCCCATGCTCGTGGCGCTGGAGTGGCTGCTGAAGATCACCCGCCAGCGCTGCACCGTCAGCGAGCTGCGCGACCTGATCGACGTGCCGGCCGTGGCCGCGCGCTTCGGCCTCGAGCGCGACGAGGACCGCGCCACCGCCGCGCGCTGGCTCGAGGGCGCCGGCGTGCGCTGGGGGCTGGACGCCGACCAGCGCGGCGGCCTGCAGCTGCAGGCCTGCGGCGAGGTCAACAGCGGCCTGTTCGGCCTGCGGCGCCTGCTGCAGGGCTACGCGCACGGCCGCGCCGAGGACGGGCCCGGCGAGCACCGGCCCTGGCAGGACATCGACCCCTACGACGAGGTCGGCGGCCTGGACGCGGAGA
>JAUPTP010000126.1 GCA_030918015.1 Pseudomonadota bacterium | reverse complement strand
TCGTCGACCGCCAGGAAGCGCGAGGAGTATTCGCCCAGCTCGCCCTCGATGTCGCGCACCTTCCAGCGGGCATCGCGGTAGCGCCGGGCGATCCAGCGGTTGATCACCCAGCCGGTGACCAGCATCGACATGCCGGCCGACATCGTCGCCAGCAACAGCGAGGCCAGCACCGGCCAGGTGGCCAGATGCCGCCACTGGCGGGCATGCACCAGCGCGATGCCCGCCCCCAGCACCGGCCAGGCCACGCGCGGCAGCTCCGGGTCGAGCGCCACGCACAGCGCCGCCAGCGACGCGGCGAAGCCGGCAAGCACCTGCAGCCCGTCGGCGCCGACGGACACGGCGACCTGGCGCAGCTGCTGGGGATGGATGAAGGTCAGGGTCTTCTTCATGGAAACTCGCAGGGCAATCCGCCCGGCTTCGGCTGCCGGCCGGCGAACTTGACCGGATCACGCAATCGCGTCGCACCGGCCTGTCGCCCTACACTGGCGGCCTCATGGCAAAGAAATCCTCCCGCCGCGCCGCGGCACTCTCCGTCTCGGATGCGCTGTTCACCCAGGGCTTCGGCACCCGCCGCGACTGCGACGGCCTGGTGTTCAACGGCCGGGTCTCCATCGCCGGCCGGGTGCTCGACGATCCGGACGAGCCGGTCGAGACCGCCGGCCTGGTGCTGACCGTCGAGGGCCGCGACTGGCCCTGGCACGAGAAGGCGCTGATCCTGCTGCACAAGCCCGCCGGCTACGAGTGCTCGCAGAAGCCCAAGCACTGGCCCAGCGTGATGACGCTGCTGCCGCCGCCCCTGCGCTGGCGCAGCGGCGGCGACCTGCAGCCGGTCGGCCGCCTGGACCAGGACACCACCGGCCTGCTGCTGCTGACCGACGACGGCGCGCTGATCCACCGCCTGACCCACCCGAAGAAGCATGTCGACAAGGTCTACGAGGTGAGCTGCGCGCGCCCGGTCACCGAGGAGCAGCTGGCGAAGCTGCGCGCCGGCGTGGTGCTCAACGACGACCCGGTGCCGGTGCGCTCCGAGGAGTGCGAGATCACCGGCGAGCTCACGCTGCGCATGATGCTGACCGAGGGCAAGTACCACCAGGTCAAGCGCATGATCGCGGCGGTGGGCAACCATGTCGAGGCGCTGCACCGCAGCCGCTTCGGCCGCCTGACCATCCCCGACGGGCTGGCGCCGGGCCAGTGGTGCTGGGTCGATCCGGCGGCGATCTGAGCGGGGCCGGATAATCGCGCCATGCGAGTCTTCCGTGGCATCCATCATCCCGGGCTGGCGCCGGCCTGTGCGCTGACGATCGGCAATTTCGACGGCGTGCATCGCGGCCACCAGGCGATGCTGGCGCTGCTGGACAACGAGGCGCGCCACCGCGGCCTGCCCAGCTGCGTGATGACCTTCGAGCCGCACCCGCGCGACTTCTTCGCCGCGCGGGCCGGCCAGCCGGACAAGGCGCCGGCGCGCATCGCCACGCTGCGCGACAAGCTCGGCGAGCTCGAGCGCTGCGGCGTCGACCAGGTGGTGCTGATGCGCTTCGACGAGCGCCTGGCCGCGCAGTCGCCGCAGGCCTTCATCGACGAGGTGCTGCAGCGCGGCCTGGGCGCGCGCTATGTGCTGGTGGGCGACGACTTCCGCTTCGGCGCACGCCGCGCTGGCGACTACGCGATGCTGGACGGCGCCGGCGCGCAGGCCGGCTTCGACGTCGCGCGCATGATGAGCTACGAGGTGCACGGGCTGCGGGTGTCGAGCTCCGCGGTGCGCGAGGCGCTGGCGCGCGGCGACATGACCGCCACCGCCGCGCTGCTGGGCCGCCCCTACAGCATCAGCGGCCATGTGACGCACGGGCGCAAGCTCGGCCGCGGGCTCGGGGCCTCGGCGACCGGCGCCGACGACGGCTTTCGCACGCTGAACCTGCGCTTCGCGCACCGCCGCTCGGCCGCCGCCGGCATCTATGTCGTGCGGGTGCACGGCCTGACGGCGCAGCCGCTCGACGGCGTGGCCAGCCTGGGCGTGCGTCCGACCGTCGAGGACGCCGGACGCATCCTGCTGGAGACGCATGTGCTCGACTGGCCGGCCGAGCTGGGCCGCGAGGGGGGCTACGGTAAACTCGTGCGGGTGGAACTTCTGCACAAGCTGCGCGACGAGGCCCGCTACGACGGCCTCGACGCCCTGACCGCCGCGATCCGCCAGGACGTGGTGAACGCGCGCCTGTGGTTCGACGGCCACGCCGCCGAACGCCGCCAGACCACGCGCGACCGAATTTGAACGCCCGCGCTTGTCGCGCTGCCGGCGTTTCCCCCTTCCCGACCCGAACTGCAGAGCGCGCCCGCCACGGCGCGCCGTCGCCATGACCGAACCGACCACCTCCGCCCCCGACTACCGCGCCACCCTCAACCTGGCCGACACGCCCTTCCCGATGCGCGGCGACCTGCCCAAGCGCGAGCCCGCCTGGGTCAAGGCCTGGAACGACGAGGGCCTGTACCTGCGCCTGCGCGAGGCGCGCCGGGGCGCGCCGCTGTTCGTGCTGCACGACGGCCCGCCCTACGCCAACGGCAAGCTCCACATCGGCCATGCGCTGAACAAGGTGCTCAAGGACATGATCGTCAAGTCGCGCCAGCTTCAGGGCATGGACGCGCAGTACATCCCCGGCTGGGACTGCCACGGCCTGCCGATCGAGAACGCGATCGAGAAGCTGCACGGCCGCAAGCTCTCGCGCGACGACATGCAGGCCAAGAGCCGCGCCTACGCCACCGAGCAGATCGGGCAGCAGCGCGAGGACTTCAAGCGCCTGGGCGTGCTCGGCGACTGGGAGCGCCCCTACCGCACGATGGACTTCGCGAATGAAGCCGGCGAGATCCGCGCCTTCAAGCGCGTGATCGAGCGCGGCTTCGTCTACCGCGGCCTCAAGCCCGTCTACTGGTGCTTCGACTGCGGCAGCTCGCTGGCCGAGTTCGAGATCGAGTACGCCGACAAGAAGAGCGACACGCTGGACGTGGCCTTCGAGGCCGATGACGCCGGCGCGCTGGCCGCCGCCTTCGGCCTGAGCGGCCTGCCGGGCGAGGGGGGCAAGAAGGCCTTCGCGGTCATCTGGACCACCACCGCCTGGACCATTCCCGCCAACCAGGCGCTCAACGCCCACCCCGAGCTGAGCTACGCGCTGGTCGACACCCCGCGCGGCGTGCTGCTGCTGGCCGAGGAGCTGGTGGCCCGGTGCCTGGAGCGCTACAAGATCGACGGCACGGTCATCGCCACCGCCCGGGGCGAGGCGCTCAAGGGCCTGGTCTTCCGCCATCCGCTGCACGACACGGTCACGGCCGAAGAAGGCGGCAAGTACAGCTACCGCCGCAAGAGCCCGCTGTACCTGGCCGACTACGTGACGGCCGGCGACGGCACCGGCATCGTGCACTCGGCGCCGGCCTACGGCGTGGACGACTTCAACTCCTGCGTCGCGCACGGCCTGAAGTACGACGACATCCTCAACCCGGTGCAGGGCAACGGCGTCTACGCCGACGAGCTGCCCTTCTTCGGCGGCCAGCACATCTGGAAGGCCTGCGAGCGCGTCATCGAGGTGCTCGGCCAGAGCGACCGCCTGATGGCGACCCAGGCGATCGTCCACAGCTACCCGCACTGCTGGCGCCACAAGACGCCGGTGATCTACCGCGCGGCCGCCCAGTGGTTCGTGCGCATGGACGAGGGCGAGGGCGTGTTCACGAAGGACAAGGCTCCGAAGACGCTGCGCCAGCTGGCACTCGACGCGATCGACCAGACGCAGTTCTATCCCGAGAACGGCCGCGCCCGCCTGCGCGACATGATCGCCAACCGCCCGGACTGGTGCATCTCGCGCCAGCGCTCCTGGGGCGTGCCGGTGCCCTTCTTCCTGAACGTCAACACCGGCGAGCTGCACCCGCGCACGATGGAGATCCTCGACCAGGCCGCCGAGATCGTCGAGCAGGGCGGCATCGAGGCCTGGAGCCGCGTCACGACCGAGGAGATCCTGGGCAGCGAAGACGCGCCGCACTACACCAAGAGCACCGACATCCTGGAGGTCTGGTTCGACTCCGGCTCGACCTTCCAGCATGTGCTGCGCGGCAGCCACGCGAAGAACTACGCCCGCGCGCCCTTCCATGCCGAAGGCCCCGAGGCGGATCTGTACCTGGAAGGCCATGACCAGCACCGCGGCTGGTTCCACTCGTCGCTGCTGCTGGGCTGCGCGCTCTATGACCGCGCGCCCTACCGCGGCCTGCTGACGCACGGCTTCGCCACCGACGGCCAGGGCCGCAAGATGAGCAAGTCACTGGGCAACACCGTCGAGCCGCAGACCATCACCACCAAGCTCGGCGCCGAGATCGTGCGGCTGTGGGTGGCCTCGACCGACTACTCGGGCGACCTGAACATCGACGACAAGATCCTGGCGCGCGTGGTCGATGCCTACCGCCGCATCCGCAACACGGTGCGCTTCCTGCTGGCCAACACCAGCGACTTCGACCCCGTCGCCGACCTGGTGGCGGACGCCGAGCTGCTGGAGATCGACCGCTACGCGCTGGCGCGCGCCGCCGAGCTGCAGGCCGAGATCCTCAAGCACTACGCGGTCTACGAGTTCCACCCGGTGGTCTCGAAGCTGCAGGTCTACTGCTCGGAGGATCTGGGCGCCTTCTATCTGGACGTGCTGAAGGACCGCCTGTACACGACGGCGCCGAAGTCGCTGGCGCGCCGCTCGGCGCAGACCGCGCTGTGGAAGATCACGAACGCGATGCTGCGCTGGATGGCGCCGTTCCTGAGCTTCACCGCCGAAGAGGCGTGGGGCCAGTTCGCGGGCGGCGCATCACAGGGCTCGATCTTCTTCGAGACCTATGCCGATCTGGGCACGCCGGACGAGGCGCTGCTGGCCAGGTGGACGCAGGTGCGCGCGGTGCGCGAGACGGTCAACAAGGAGATCGAGGCGGTGCGCACGGCCGGCGCGGTCGGCGCCTCGCTGCAGGCGACCGTGGCGATCACCGCGCCGCAGGCCGACTTCGAGCTGCTGGCCTCGCTGGGCGAGGACCTGAAGTTCGTGCTGATCACCTCGGCGGTGACGCTGGCGACCGGCGACGCGCTGGCGGTCACCGTCACGCCGAGCACGGCCGCAAAGTGCGAGCGCTGCTGGCACTACCGCGACGACGTCGGCGCCAACCCGGCGCATCCGACGATCTGCGGCCGCTGCGACAGCAATCTGCACGGCCAGGGCGAGGCGCGCCACTGCGCCTGACGGCCGCAGGCGCCCGGCTCGGGGCGGCGAGGCCGCCGCCCCAGGCCGGCCTCGCCTCACCAGTTGCGCTCGTAGATCCCGAGCTTGCGGCCGATGCGACCGGCCAGCAGGTGCAGCCTGACCTTGCGGGCGCGTCCGGCGGGCAGCGCGGCCTTCGGCGGCGTCTCGCTCCGGGCGTCGATGCGCTCGAAGTCGGCGCGCGCCAGCGTCACCAGCTGCGCGGTCTTGTGCGGCAGGTGCATCACCCGGTCCAGCCGGAAGCCGGTCTGCAGGCAGCGCTCGAGCATCCGGTCGTTGCGGAGGTCGGGCTCGGCCACGATGCGCTGCACCGCCGCCTCGCGGAAGATCCAGCGGCACATCAGCCGCATGATGTGGAAGGACAGGCCCGGCACCGCCGGGCCGTCGGCCGGCGCGACGATCAGGTGAAAGCCCCGGTCGCCGGCCTGGGCCGGGTAGAAGCGCGCCAGGTCATCGTCCTGCGGACGATAGGCCTCCATCAGGAAGAGCAGCCGGCTGCTGCCAGCCAGCTCGCCCACCAGCGCCTCGAGGCGACCCTCGCTCACCACCGCGCGGAACTTGTCGCGCACCTGCTCGAGCGTCAGCCGCTGCATGCCCCAGAACGCGGCGTAATCGCGCCGCAGCCAGTCGTGCAGCACGGCCGCATCGCGCTCCGGGTCGAGCGGCCGCAGCACGATCGTGCCCAGGCCGGGCACGACCTGTTCCATCCGCGCCGACATCAGGCCGCAGCTCCGGCCGTGCGGCCGCCCAGGCCCTGCTCGGCCTCGAGCGACTGCAGCAGCGCGCGCACCGCCACGCCGCAGCTGCGCACCTGCAGGTCATCCTCGCTGACCTGGGTGCCCTGGAAGCGGTCCAGGGCCTGGCTGGTCAGGTCCAGCTCCTGCTGGCAGCGCGGATGCAGCACCGAGGTGATGGTGCGCAGCCGCCGGGCCACCGCCGCGCGCGCCCCCGGCCCGGAGAGCTCGGCCAGCCGGGCCTGGCCATCGGCGCCGAGCACGCCGGCCTGCACCAGCCGGGCCTGGGTGTCGTGATCGTCGAATTCGGCGAACAGCGCCAGCAGCACCTTCAGCAGGTTGGCCTGCACGGTGCGATCGTCCAGCTCGGTCTTGGCGTGATGGAAGCTGCTGTCGAGCGTGCGCTGGAGCAGATCGGCCTCGGCCGGCGCCAGCGAGGCGGCCTGGTCGGTGTGCAGCGCCATCAGCGCCTGCGCGCTCAGGCACTGCGCCAGCTTGACCAGCAGCTCCAGCTTCGAGGTCGCGTAGACATAGGCGTAGAAGCGGTCCCAGTCGTCGATCGCCGACAGCATGCGCGTCACCTCGGTCGAGTTCAGCTCCTTGGTGTAGGTGCCGTTCATCGTCGCGTCGAGGAACTGGGTGATCAGCTTCTTGCTGCCCGCGCAGCCGTGACCGCTGATGCCCGACAGCAGCGAGCCGGAGGTGTCGGCCAGCTCGTACAGGCGCTCGCCGCTCATCGGCTGCG
>JAUPTP010000125.1:3026-6748 GCA_030918015.1 Pseudomonadota bacterium | reverse complement strand
TTTTGTGCGATTTTTTCTGATCACTCCAGCAAGGCCCGGATCGCCAGCAGCTCGGCGCGCCATTCCTCGGGGGTCAGCGGCAGCCCTGCAGGCCACTGCGGCCAGGGGGATGGCGCCGGCAGCGGTACCGACGGCGGTGGCGAGCCGGGCTCGGCCGGGGCGACGGCGCTGGCGGCCTGCGCCTCGGCCAGGGCCTGGTCGTGCTCGTCCTCGAGGGCGCGCAGCCCGGCCGGGCCCAGCTCGGCCAGGCGGTTGCGCGCGCCGCTGATGGTGAAGCCCTGCCCGTGGAGCAGTTCGCGGATGCGGCGGATCAGCAGCACCTCATGGCGCTGGTAGTAGCGCCGGTTGCCACGCCGCTTGACCGGCCGCAGCTGGGCGAACTCCTGCTCCCAGTAGCGCAGCACATGCGGCTTGACGCCGCACAGCTCGCTGACCTCGCCGATCGTGAAGTAGCGCTTCGGCGGGATGGGGGGCAGGGAGAAGTCCATGGCGGACCCGACTTTACTCCGAGTCGTCCGGCGACGAGGGCGTGCCCTGGACCGCCGCCTTGAGCTTGTGGCTGGCGTGGAAGGTCACGACGTTGCGCGCCTCGATCGGGATCGACTCGCCGGTGCGCGGGTTGCGCCCCGGGCGCGGCGCCTTGCGCCGGACCTGGAAGTTGCCGAAGCCGGAGAGCTTGACCTCCTCGCCGCGCTCGAGCGAGGCGTGGATGAACTCGAAGAAGGCCTCGACCATGTCCTTGGACTCGCGCTTGTTCAGGCCCAGCCGCTCGAAGAGCAGCTCGGCCAGCTCGGCCTTGGTCAGCGTCGGGGTCTCGATCGAGACGACGCGGGCGGGCACGGGATCGTGGTCATCGATGGGCATGCGGTCTCCTCGCGGCTCACGGCCTCATCGTCTCACTCGCCGCGCAGACGCGCACCCACCGCCTTGCGGGCGGCGTCGATGGCGGCACGCACCGCCGCATCGCTGCGCTCGTCGGTGAGCGGCGCCTCGTCGTCGAGCAGCTCCAGGCGGATCGCCAGGCTGCGCTCGCCAGGCTGGAAGCCCGCAGCGCCTTCGGCCGGCCGGTAGACGTCGAACAGCCGCGCCGAGCGCAGCAGCCCGCCGGTGTCGGCCGCCAGCAGGCTGCCGATCACCGCGTCATGGCCGGCCGCCTCGCCGACGATCAGCGCGATGTCGCGGTTGACCGCCTGCTGGCGCGCCACCGGCTGGTAGGCCGGCACCGGACGGGCCTGCAGCGCCGGCACGTCCAGCTCGAACATCACCGGTGCGCCCTGCCCGGCCGGCAGCTCGTAGCCCTGCTTCCAGCGCGGATGCAGCTCGCCGACGAAGCCGATCGTGCGGCCGTCGAGCTCGACGCGGGCACAGCGGCCCGGATGCATCGCCGGATGCTCGGCGGCGACGAAGGTCGCCACCCGCGGCGCCAAGAGCGCCTCGACATCGGCCTTGACGTCGAAGAAGTCGACCGCGCGCTCCCTGGCGCCCCACTGCAGCGGCTCGACCGGGCCCCAGGCCAGACCGGCGAGCTTCAGCGGCTGGTCGATGCCGACCACCGTCTGCTCGCTGGCCGGCACCGAGGCGTCGCGCCGGAACACCCGGCCCAGCTCGAACACCCGCACGCGGGTGGCGCGGCGCGCCAGGTTGTGGCGCAGCACCTGCAGCAGCGAGCCCAGCAGGCTCGAGCGCATCACCGACAGCGGCGCGGCGATCGGATTGAGCAGGCGGATCGGCTCGGGGTTGCCGGCCAGCTCGGTCTCCCAGCGCTCCTCGACGAAGGAGAAGTTGATCGTCTCCTGGTAGTCGAGCGCGGCCGCGGCGCGGCGCAGCGCATGGCTGCCGCGCTGCGACTCCGAGCGCAGGCGCGGCGCCACCGGTGCCACCGGCGCGCTCAGCGGCAGCTTGTCGAAGCCGATGACGCGGATCACCTCCTCGATCAGGTCTTCCTCGATCTCGAGGTCGAAGCGCCAGCTCGGCGGGGTGACGGTGAGCACGCCCTCGGCCTCGGTGAAGTCCAGGCCCAGGCGGCGGAAGACCTCGGCGCACTGGCCTTGCGTCACCGGCATGCCGATGACCCGGGCCGCGCGCGCCACCCGCAGCGCCACCGGCGAGCGCGCCGGCAGGTTGGGCTGCACGTCGGTGACCGGGCCGCAGGCGGTGGCCTCGCCGCCGCAGATCTCCAGGATCAGCTGGGTGATGCGCTCGATGCGCGCCACCGTCTGCGCCGGGTCGACGCCGCGCTCGTAGCGGTGGCCGGCGTCGGTGCTGAAGTTGTAGCGACGGCCCCGGCCGGCGACCGCGTCGGGCCACCAGAAGGCGGCCTCGACATAGACGTTCTTCGTGTCGTCGCCCACCGCGGTGGCGTCGCCGCCCATGATGCCGGCGAGCGACTCGACCACCTGGCGGCCGTCGGCATGCTCGTCGGCGATCACGCCGACCTGGCCGTCGACCGTGATGGTGTTGCCGTTGAGCAGCTTGAGGCTTTCACCCTCGCGGCCCCAGCGCACCACCAGGCCGCCGTGGATCTTGTCGAGATCGAAGATGTGGCTGGGCTGGCCGGTCTCGAACATGACGTAGTTCGAGATGTCGACCAGCGCGCTGACCGGACGCTGGCCGCAGCGCGCCAGCCGGTCGACCATCCACTGCGGGGTCCTGGCGGTGGTGTCGATGCCGCGCACGATGCGGCCGGAGAAGCGGCCGCACAGGTCGGTCGCCTCGACGCGCACCGCCACCGTGACGTCCAGCGTCGGCACGACCGGCTCGGCCGCCAGGGCCTTGAGCGGCGCACCGGTCAGGGCCGAGACCTCGCGCGCGATGCCGTAGACGCTCAGGGAATGGCCCAGATTGGGCGTGAGCTTGAGCGTGAAGAGCGTGTCGTCGAGGTTCAGGTACTCGCGGATGCTGGTGCCCACCGGCGCGTCGGCCGGCAGCTCGAGCAGGCCGGCGTTCTCTTCGGAGATCTTCAGCTCGCGCGCCGAGCACAGCATGCCGAAGCTCTCGACCCCGCGCAGCTTGCCCTTGCCGATCTTGAAGGGCTTGCCGTCCTCGCCGGGCGGCAGCTCCGCGCCAATGGTGGCCAGCGGGATCTTGATGCCGGCGCGGGCGTTCGGGGCGCCGCAGACGATCTGCAGCGGGCCGTCCTGGCTGAACGGGCCGGCGGCAACCGTGCACACCCGCAGCTTGTCGGCGTTGGGGTGCTGCTCGGCGGTCAGGATCTCGGCCACGACGATGCCGGTGAAGGGTGGCGCGACCGGCTGGAGCTCCTCGACTTCCATGCCGGACATCGTCAGCAGGTCGGCAAGCTCTTGCGTCGTCAGCTCAGGGTTGCAGTATTCGCGCAACCACGATTCGGGGAATTGCATCTTCTGGGTCCTTGGGTCCGGGACGTGGTGGGCTGCCGGGAAATCAGCGGAACTGGCCGAGGAAGCGCAGGTCGCCCTCGAAGAACAGGCGCAGGTCATTGACGCCGTAGCGCAGCATGGTCAGGCGGTCCAGCCCCATGCCGAAGGCGAAGCCGATGTGGCGCTCCGGATCGAGGCCGAAGTTGCGCACCACGTTCGGATGCACCTGGCCGGAGCCGGCCACCTCCAGCCAGCGCCCCTTCAGCGGCCCGCTCGAGAAGGCGATGTCGACCTCGGCCGACGGCTCGGTGAAGGGGAAGAAGCTCGGACGGAAGCGCAGCTCGAGCTCGTCGGTCTCGAAGAAGGTGCGGAAGAAGCCGGTCA
>JAUPTP010000125.1:0-3016 GCA_030918015.1 Pseudomonadota bacterium | reverse complement strand
AGACGTTCTCGCCGATCCACAGGCCTTCGCACTGGTGGAACATCGGCGAGTGGGTGGCGTCGCTGTCGACGCGGAAGGTGCGACCCGGCGCGATGACGCGGATCTCGGGCGGGCGGGCCTGTCCGGCATGCGCGGCGGCGTGCTGGCGCGCATAGCGCACCTGCATCGGCGAGGTGTGCGGGCGCAGGCACAGCGGGCGGCCGGCCTCGTCCTTCATGTCGACGTAGAAGGTGTCCTGCATCGAACGCGCCGGATGGTTCTCCGGGTTGTTCAGCGCGGTGAAGCTGTGCCAGTCGGTCTCGATCTCGGGGCCGTCGGCGACATCGAAGCCCATCGAGCCGAAGATCTGCTCGATGCGCTCCATCGTGCGCGACACCGGATGCAGGCCGCCGGCGGAGCGACCCCGACCGGGCAGCGTGACGTCCAGCGCCTCGGCCTTGAGCTGCGCCTGCAGCTCGGCCTCGGCCAGGGCCTGGCGCCGAGCGGTCAGCGCGGCTTCGATGCGCTGCTTGGTCTCGTTGATCGCGGCGCCGCGGGTCTTCTTCTCTTCGGGCGACAGTTTCGCCATGCCCTTGAGCAGCTCGGTCACCTGACCGGTCTTGCCGGTGTAGCGCGCCTTGGCGTCTTCGAGCTGGGCGGGCGTGGCGGCCGCCGCGAAGTCGGCCTGCGCGGCCTGCACGAGTTGGTCGAGATCGTTCATCGGGGGACGGGATGTGCGTGCCGCCACCATCTGCCGGTGCGGATGGCGGCGACCAAGAAAAAAGGCCGAACGCAGTGTCGGCCTTTTTCGAAGGACACGGATGCGGCGCGAGCCGCCTCCGGTGCCGTCAGACTCAAGCTCAAGCGAGCTGGGCCTTCACCTTCTCGACGATGCTGCCGAAAGCGGCAGGATCGTTGACGGCGAGGTCGGCCAGAACCTTGCGGTCCAGGTCGATCTTGGCCTTCTTCAGGCCGGCGACGAACTTGCTGTACGTCAGGCCCAGAGCGCGCGAACCGGCGTTGATACGCGCGATCCACAGGCGACGGAATTCGCGCTTCTTGGCACGGCGGTCACGGTAGGCGTACTGGCCCGCCTTCATCACCGCCTGCTTGGCGATGCGATAGACGTTCTTGCGACGACCGCGGAAGCCCTTGGCCAGGGCGAGGACCTTCTTGTGACGGGCGCGGGCGGTAACACCACGTTTGACGCGAGGCATTGTGTGACTCCTTCAGTGTGGTGAATTACAGACCGGCGAACGGCAGCATCTGTGCCATGTGACCCAGATTGGTCTCATGCACATTGGCGGCACCGCGCAGCTGGCGCTTCGTCTTGGTCGACTTCTTCGTCAGGATGTGGCGCTTGAAAGCCTGACCGCGCTTGACGGTACCACCCGGACGCACGCGAAAACGCTTCTTCGCGCTGCTCTTGGTCTTCATCTTGGGCATGACTGCTCCTTGGAATGTTCCTGCGAGGCGACCCGAACGACTCGGATTCTTGGGGGCCTGCGGGCACTGAGCGACAGGCGGCGACCAAACCTCCTGCACGCTCGAAAAACGTCGATTGTCGCCGAGAGACGGCTTGCGCGCCAGCCCCCCCTGGCCAACGAAAAGCCAGGACAGGCAGCGCGTCAGGACGGACTCACTTCTTGCGCTTGGGCGCCAGCACCATGATCATCTGGCGGCCTTCGAGCTTGGGCATGTGCTCGACGAGCGACACGTCGGTCAGCTCGTCGCGCACCCGCTCGAGCAGGCGCATGCCGATTTCCTGGTGGGTGATCTCGCGGCCACGGAAGCGCAGCGTGACCTTGCCCTTGTCGCCATCCTCGAGGAAGCGGCGCAGGTTGCGCATCTTGATCTGGTAGTCGCCTTCGTCCGTGCCCGGACGGAACTTGACTTCCTTCACGTCGATGACGTGCTGCTTGGCCTTGGCCTCGGCGGCCTTCTTCTGTTCCTGGTACTTGAACTTGCCGTAGTCCATCAGGCGACAGACCGGCGGCTGGGCAGTCGGGGCGATCTCGACGAGATCGACGTCGTGCTCGGCCGACAGACGCAGCGCTTCCTGGATGCTGACGATGCCCAGGGGCTCGTTCTCGGGTCCGTTCAGACGGACCTCCAGGGCGGTGATCTCGCGGTTCAGTCGATGCTTGCGCTCGGCGTTCGGCGTACGGCGGTCAAGAAAGGTAGCGATGGTGGGATTCCTTCAGGGGCATGCGCCCGACAAACCATGATTCGCGCCCGACAACGGGAACGGAGAACCTCAGACCGGCCGAGCTCCGGCAGGAGCCAGCTCATCCGCGATCTTCCGGGAGAAGGCCTCCAGGGCCATCACTCCGAGGTCCTGATTGCCCCGGGCGCGCACTGCAACGGCCCCCGCGGCCCTCTCCTTGTCACCGACAACGAGCAGGTAAGGAACCTTCTGCAAAGAATGCTCGCGGATTTTATACGTGATCTTTTCATTGCGCAAATCAAGTGAGGCCCTAAGTCCTTGTTTTTGCAGCGTTTTGACCACGTCCCGCGCGTAATCGGCCTGGGCATCGGTGATATTGAGGACCGAGACCTGCACCGGGGCCAGCCACAGCGGCAGCGCGCCGGCGTGCTCCTCGATCAGGATGCCGATGAAACGCTCCAGACTGCCGAGAATCGCGCGGTGCAGCATCACCGGGTGCACACGGTCGCCCGATTCCGCGACATATTCCGCGCCCAGGCGCTCGGGCAGCGAGAAATCGACCTGGATCGTGCCGCACTGCCAGTGGCGGCCGAGCGCGTCCTTCAGCGTGTACTCGATCTTCGGGCCGTAGAAGGCACCGTCGCCCGGGGCGATCTCGAACTCGCAGCCGGTGCGGCGCAGGCTCTCGATCAGCGCGCTCTCGGCCTTGTCCCACAGCGCGTCGGCGCCGATGCGCTTCTCCGGGCGGGTGGCGACCTTGTAGAGGATCTCGGTGAAGCCGAAATCGGCGTAGACCTTCTGCAGCAGCGCGGTGAAGGCGTCGCACTCGGCCTGGATCTGGTCCTCGGTGCAGAAGACATGGCCGTCGTC
>JAUPTP010000124.1 GCA_030918015.1 Pseudomonadota bacterium | reverse complement strand
ACCCCGCCTGTGCCCCGCCACGGCCAGCACCGCCGCGAGCACCGCGCCCGCCAGCAGCGCGGTGCGCTCGACCGGCTGCAGCAGCCGCGGCATCTGCAGCTGCACGGCGCTGCCGGCCAGCACCGCCAACGCGGCCAGCCCCAGCGGCATCACGGACGGTGTCGCGCTCGTCGTGGCCATGCGCCCTCCCGGTCAGCGCAGTGTAGGATCGCGCCCACCCGGGCGGGCACGGGTCATCCGCGCTTGACAAGGCGCGCCGTCGCCGCACCGGAACACGCAGAATCGATCCATCGGAACCTCCACATGAGCATCTCCCAGCGCCTCCAGGACCTCGGCATCAGCCTGCCACCCGTGGCCGTGCCCGCCGCCGCCTATGTGCCCTTCGTGCGCACCGGCAACCTGGTCTTCCTGTCCGGCCACATCGCCAAGAAGGACGGCAAGCCCTGGGTCGGCCAGCTCGGCCGCGACATGGACACCGCCACCGGCGCCCAGGCCGCGCGCGCCATCGCCATCGACCTGATGGGCACGCTGCAGGCCGCCGTCGGCGACCTGTCGAAGGTGCGCCGCATCGTCAAGGTCATGAGCCTGGTCAACAGCACGCCCGACTTCACCGAGCAGCACCTGGTCACCAACGGCGCCTCCGAGCTGTTCGCCCAGGTCTTCGGCGACCAGGTCGGCGCGCATGCCCGCAGCGCCTTCGGCGTCGCGCAGATCCCGCTGGGCGCCTGCGTCGAGATCGAGCTGATCGCCGAAGTCGAGTGAGCCGCCGCCGGCACGCCATGAGCCTGATCGCCCTGCCCGCGCGCCAGCCGCGCGCCACGCTCGCGCTGATCGCGCTGGCCTGCCTGGCCAGCGTCGGGGCGGCGCTGTTCGCCCAGCACCGCCTGGACATGCAGCCCTGCCCGTGGTGCATCCTGCAGCGCATCCTCTTCCTGCTGATCGGGACGGTGGCGGCGCTGGCCGCCGTGCTGCCCGACGGCCTCGGCGCGGCGCTCTCGCGCCGGCTCTCGGGCGCGCTGATCGCGCTGCTGGCCCTGGCCGGCACGGCTGCGGCGCTCTACCAGCACTTCGTGGCGGCCAAGCTGCCGTCGTGCGACCTGACGCTGGCCGACCGGATCATCTCCAGCCTGGGCCTGGACGCGGCGCTGCCCGACGTGTTCGAGGTGCGCGCCTCCTGCGCCGAGGCCGCCGTGTCGGTGCTGGGCGTGCCCTTCGAGCTGTGGAGCGCGATGCTGTTCGTGCTGCTCGCCGGCCTGGGCCTGCGGCTGGCGATCCGGGTGGCCGAGCGACGCCGGTTCAGCTGAAACTTCCGGCAGAACGCGGCGGATTCGTCCGCATCCTCATGCGTGTCCCCCGTGCCGCGGGGGGGCACGCTCGCCGCGCCTGCCGGTCCAATCACGCCATGACCCCGCATGACCTGAGCCGCATCGATGCGGCCGATCTGGCCGATCAGGCCGAGCGGCTCGTGCAGCGGCTGATGCGCCGCTACAGCACCGACACCCGCGACCCCGCCCCCGCCTCGAGCCAGGACCCGGCCTTCCGGCACTGGCTGGCGCGCGCCAGCGGCCTGCTGCCGGCCGCGATGGAGCGCGCCGACCCGGCGCAGGCCGACCTGCCGCTGATTCCCGCCGATCTGGCCCGCCAGCGCCTGTGCGTGGCCCTGCGCCTGCCCGACCAGGCCACCGCGCTGGTGCTGGCCGATCCCTTCGACCGCGGGGTGCGGCTCTGGCTCGAGTCGCGGCTGCGCCAGGCCGGGCGGCTGCGCACGCGCTGGTATGTGGCGCCGGCGCCCGCCCTGCTGAGCTTCGTGGCGCGGGCGGAGCAGGCGCAGCAGGCCCGGCAGGATCACCAGTTCGGCGTGTGCGAGACGCCCCCCGACGGCCATGTCCGGCCCGCGACCGCCCTGGAGCCGCTCAACCGGCTGCTGCGCCTGGCGATCGACCTGGGCGCCAGCCATCTGCATCTGGGCCCCGCATCGCCGCAGAGTCCGGCCGTCGGGGTGCGTCTGCGCATCGACGGCCGACTGCAGGCCCTGGCGCAGGCCGACGAGTTGCCCGCCGCCCTGCTCGACACGCTGCGCCGCCACCTGCGCGAGGACGGCCAGCTCGCGCTGATCCAGGGCACCCGCGCGCTGACGCTGCCGGTGGCGCTGCACGCCGACCATGCGGTGCTGCAGCTGCCGCCCGCCACGGACCGGAGCGTGCCGTCGCTGGCCGGGCTCGACCTGACGGCCGACAGCGTGCACGCGCTGCGCCAGGCCCTGCAGCAGCCCCACGGCCTGACGCTGGTGGTGACCCCGGCGCGCCAGGGTCGCAGCCGGCTGCTGGAGGCGCTGGAGGGCGAATGCCGCCAGACCGGCCTGCTCGCGCTGCGCCTGGGCACGCCCTCCGCGGCCGAGATCGACCTGGCCCTCGCCCGCGACCCGGACCGGCTGCTGATCGACGATGCGATCGATGCCTCGGCCGAGGCTCCGGTCGGCCCCCGCCTGGCGGCGCTGGCGCTCGAAGGTCAGGCGCTGGTGCTGAGCGTGCGGGCCGCCTCGCCCTGGGCGGCGCTGGAGCGGCTGCAGCGCGCCGGCCTGCCGCGCGAGGTGCTCGCGCGCACGCTGCAGGGCCTGCTGGTGCAGCGGCTGCTGCCCCGCCTCTGCCCGCACTGCGACGGCCTGGGCTGCGCGGACTGCCATGACAGCGGCCGGCTGGGCCGCTGCGCGGTCGAGACCTGGATCGCTCTGGAGCCGACGCTGGCCGAGGCGATCGAGCGCGGCGCCCCGGCCGCCCGGCTCGCGCGCCGGGACGGCACGGACCGGTTCGCCCGGCGCCTGGCCGAGCGGGTGCGCGCCGGCGAGATCAGCGCGGAGGATGCCGAGCGTGCGGCTGCGCTGGCGTCCTGAACTCTGGCTGGAGCTGCGCGCGCGCGGCTGCCAGGCCCGGCTGATGGGGCCGGGCTGGACGCAGCGCGGCCTGGCGGCGGCCAGCAGCAGCGGCCGGGGCGCGCCCGCCCTGTCCGCCGCGCTGGCGGCACTGCAGCTCGCCGATGTCGTGCTGCCGCCCGGGCGGGTGCGGCTGCAGATCGCCGACGAGTACCTGCTGCATCTGCTGCTGCACCATGGCGGCCCGCTGCAGGCGGTGCAGCGGCTGGCCCGGCAGCGGTTCGACGACATCCTCGGCCCGGGCCCGCGCCATCTGATCGTGCAGGCCCTGACCCCGCAGCGCTGGCTGGCCAGCGCGATCGAGGCTGCCGACCTCGCCGCCTGGTGCGGCGTGCTGGACCAGGCCGGCCTGCGCCCGGGCCGGATCACCCCCGGCCTGCATGAGGAATGGCAGCAGGTGGGCCGCCATGTCCGCGACCCTGACGCGGTGCTGGTGCTGCCGCGCGACGAAGGCGCCACGCTGCTGCGGCTGATCGATGGCGAGCCGGTCGACCTGAGCTGGGAGCGGCTCGACAGCGACGACCCCGGCGCGCTGGAGCGCCGGGTCCGGGCCTTCGCCCGCCTGCCCCGCCCTCACGTGGCGCCGACATCGGCCCAGGCCATCTACCTGCTGCCCGAGAGCGGCACCCTGTGCCGCTACGTGATCGACCGCTCCTCCGAGGCCTGAGCCGGCGGTGCGGGCGCGGGCTCCTCCGGGGGCGCCAGCGCCACCCACACCCGCACCCTCAGCCCGCCCAGGTCCGGCGAGCGATCGACCTGCACCTCGAGCTGCAGCGCCATCGCGATGCGGCGCACGATCGACCAGCCCAGGCCGCTGCCCGGCCGGTCGTTGCCCAGCGCACGGAAGAAGCGCTCGCCCAGCCGCTGCAGATGCTCCGGCGACAGGCCCGGCCCGCTGTCCTCGACGATCAGCTGCGCGCTGGGCATCACCTGCCCGGTGCGCTCGTCCTGCAGCGGCACCGCCTCGTCGCCGACGGCGGAACGCACCGTCACCCGCACCGTCGCGCCGCCGGGGCTGTAGCGCAGCGCGTTGTCGATCAGGTTGCGCAGCAGCACCGCCAGCAGCGTCGGCTCGCCGCGCACCAGCAGCCGGGGCGCCGCCTCATCGGGCGGCTCGAACTGCAGGTCCTGTCCCTCCTCGAAGGCGGTGGAGGCGATCTCGGCCACCTCGCCCAGCGCCAGCGCTGCCAGGTCGGCCTGACCCTGGCGGCCCTGCGGCTCGGCCTCCAGCCGCGCCAGCGTCAGCAGCTGCTGCACCAGGCGGGTGGCGCGGTCGCAGCCCGCCAGCGTCGCCTGCAGCGCATGGCGACGCGCGGCCGGATCGGCCACCGCCAGCGCGGCCTGCGCCTGCGCGCGGATGCCCGCGATCGGGGTGCGCAGCTCGTGCGCGGCATCGGCCGTGAAGCGCCGCTCCGAGCTCAGCAGCGCGTTGGTGCGGTCGAACAGCTCGTTGAGCGCGTGGATCAGCGGCAGCAGCTCCTCGGGCGCCTCGTCGAGCCGCACCGGCGTGAGCTCGGCCGGATCGCGCGTGGCCAGCTCGCGCCCGAGCCGGTCCAGCGGCACCAGCCCCAGGCGCACCGCCCACCACACGCTCAGGCTCAGCAGCGGCAGCGCCACCAGCAGCGGCAGCAGCGAGCTGCGCAGCACCGCCTCCAGGATCTCGTCGCGCGAGTAGCCCAGCTCGCCGATGAGCACGATCACCTCGGAGGCCTGCCGGGGCCGGGCCGCATAGACCCGCCAGTCCCGCCCGGACAGGTGCGTGGCGTGGAAGCCGGGCACCAGCGGCGCCAGCGGCTCGGCCGGCGCATTCCAGGAATGCATCTCCAGCACGCCGTCGCGCCAGACCTGGAAGGCCACCCGCGGCGAGTAGCGATGCAGGTTCGCGGCCGGCGGCAGCGCCGCCTCGCCGCCATCCTCGAGCTGCAGCGCGATCAGCAGCGCCGCCGACTGCGCCAGATGGCCGTCGAGCAGGCTGTCGAGCTCGCGGCGGGTGTCCACCCAGGCCAGCACCGCCGCCAGCATCCACAGCATCGTGACCCCGGCGAGCACCCGGCCGAGCAGCCGCGCGCGCAGCGAGCTGCGCCTGACGCCGCCACTCACGGAGCGGCGATCGGCGCGCTGCCGGGTTCGGCCTCGCCCGTGCCCGTACCCGTGTCGCCGGCCTCGGCCGCCGGCGCGAGCGCCGAGGCCGCGAAGGCATAGCCCACGCCGCGCACCGTGCGGATGCGGTGCGAGCCCAGCTTGCGGCGCAGGTGGTGGACATGCACCTCGATCGTGTTGCTGCCGACCTCCTCGCCCCAGCCGTAGAGGTGGTTCTCGAGCTGCTCGCGGGTGAGCACCCGGCCCGGGCGCAGCATCAGCACATGCAGCAGGCTGAACTCGCGGCTGGAGAGCTTGACCGCCTCGCCGTCGGCCCAGACCTCGCGCGAGGCCGGCAGCAGGTCCACGCCGTTGCTGCTCAGGCGGTCCTGCGCCTGGCCGTGGGAGCGGCGCACCAGCGCGCGCAGCCGCGCGGCCAGCTCGTGCAGGTCGACCGGCTTGACGACATAGTCGTCGGCTCCGATGTCCAGCGCCTGGATGCGCTGGGGCACGCCGTCGCGCGCGGTCAGCACCAGCACCGGCGTGGCCACGCCGCGGTTGCGCAGGTTCTGCAGCACGTCGATGCCGTCGACCCGGGGCAGCCCCAGATCGAGGATGGCGGCGGTGTAGGTCTGGCTCAGCAGCTCGCGCTCGGCGGCCACGCCATCGCGCACCCAGTCGACCTGGAAGCCCAGCGCGCGCAGGCCGGCGCGCAGACCATCGCCGAGCAGCTGATCGTCTTCGGCAAGCAGCAGTCGCATGATGAAAAGACCCTCGATAGACAGATCCCTGATCGTAGCCCTGCGCGATGAATCGCGTCTTAGTCGCCACGCCCAAGGGAAAAAAAAGGCCCTTCCAGCGGAAGGGCCTGAAAGCCCGCGCCACCGAAGCGGCACGGTGCGGGGGAAAAGCGGACGACCACCGGCCGGGTCGTCAGGGGCACCGGAAAACTCATCGGTGCGCCCGCGATCATGCAACGGGGCCGAGGATGCTGTGCATCAGCACACACATATTACACATGGTACCCGTCATCACGGGCCCGGCGGCGTGAGACCGGAGATTACCCCCCCGGACCTCGGGCCGGCTTAAGCCCCCGCGACCGGCAAAGCCGCCAGGCCACGCACCTTCAGGGTGCTCTCCAGCAGCCGCCCCTTGCGCGCGCGGCGGCCCATCCAGCCCGCCAGCGCGGCCGGCTTCAGGTCCTCGTCGCGCGGCTTGGCGCCCCGGCCCAGGCCGCTGACGCGCAGGCCGCCCGCCCCCAGCGCCACCACCGCCAGCAGCGGATCGGCCTGCAGGTCGATGTCGGCCATCAGCATCAGGCCGCGGCCGCCCCCCGACTGGTGCTTGAGCTCGTCCAGGCCGAAGACCAGCAGCCGGCCGGTGGCGCTCAGGCAGGCCACGCGGGTGTGCGCGGCCTCCACCGGCACCGGCGCGAACCACTGCTCGCCCGGCTCCAGCGTCAGGAAGGCCTTGCCGCTCTTGTTGCGCGCGAACAGGTCGCCCAGCCGCGCCAGCAGGCCGGTGCCGCCGCTGTGCGCCATCAGCAGCAGCCGGTCGGCCGGGCCGGTCAGGTAGTGCAGCACCTGCGTGCCCGGCTCCAGGTCGATCAGCGAGGTGATCGGCGCGCCGTCGCCGCGCGCGCCGGGCAAGGCGCTGACCGCCACCGAGTAGACGCGGCCGTTGCTCGCGCAGGCCACCAGCGTGTCGACGGTGCGGCACTCGAAGGTGCCGTGCAGCGCGTCGCCCGCCTTGAACGCGAAGCCGGCCGGATC
>JAUPTP010000123.1 GCA_030918015.1 Pseudomonadota bacterium | reverse complement strand
CAAGTCGGAGCTGCAGTCGGCGGTGGACGCCTGCGCGCTGGCCGCCGCGCGCGAGCTGGTCTGCACCGGCACCACCAACACCAGCTGCCTGGACAACGCGCGAGCCGCCGGCCAGACCGTGGCCGCCCGCCACAAGGCCAACCTGCAGGCCAGCACGGTCAGTGCCACCGTCACCTTCGCCTCGACCCTGTCGGGCACCTATGCCAGCAACGCCCCGGCCGCCGCACGCCATGTGCGCTGCACCGCGCAGGTCAGCGGCATCGTGCCGTGGCTGATGGGCGTGCTGGGCGCGGGCAGCAGCACGGTGGCGGCCAGCGCGGTGGCCACCACCACGCCGGCGCAGGATTTCTGCCTGTCGGCGCCGCTGGCGCTGTGCAGCAAGGGCTCAGGCAGCAACTTCGGCTACACGCTCAACGAGTGGATCACTGCCGCCTCGAATAAAAACGATGGCGATCTGAGCGGCAGCGTGCGCTGGGCCCGCCTGAGCACCCAATCAGTGAGTGACCAGCTCGAAGGCAGCACCCCTGTCTGCGGTATCGCCAAGGACAGCACCGTGACGCTGTTAAACAACGGCACGCAGAACGGATCCAAGAGCGCCTACAACACCCGCTTCGGGCTGTATCAAGGCTCGGGCACCGCGGCCACCAGCCCGCCCGACCGCACCGGCTACGCCTATCCGACCCCTGCCCTGGCCGTGGGGGCCGACGTCTACGGCGACTACATGAGCCGGCGCGCCAGCTTCACGCCCTTCACACCAGGCGACTACAAGGGAAATGCGCCCGGCAAGGGGAATGCTAACGGCAGCTACTTCGGCACCCCGCTCGCCACGAACGACTTGTACCAGCAGTACGGCGCCGACCGGCGCCTGATCGCCGTGGCCACGGTGGCCAAGAACGATTGCGACCAAAGCTCCAACACCGTCTCCGCCAAGCTCACCGGCGTGGCCTGCCTGCTGATGCTCAACCCGATGGGCAACGGGGCGAAAAGCGACCTCTATTTCCAGTACCTCGGCAATGCCTCCAGCGGCACGACACCCTGCGGCAGCACCGGCACGCCCGGCGGCAGCACCAGCAGCGGCCCGCGGGTGCCGGTGCTGGCGCAATGAACCGGGAGCCCCCGATGACGACACGACAGGCCCGCCCGACCACATCCCGGCGCACCCGCCAGCGCGGCGTCGCCGCGGTCGAGTTCGGCCTGGTGGCCATGGTGCTGCTCACGCTGGTGATGGGCGCGGTGGAGTTCGGCCGCGCGATGAACCAGTACGCCGCGCTGACCCGCAGCGTGCGCAGCGCGGTGCGCCATCTCTCCGAACAGGCGCCGGGCAATGCCACCCCGATCGCCGAAGCCAGGAACCTGGCCGTCTACGGCAGCACCACGGCCGGCACCACCGCGCTGGTGAGCGGCCTGACGACCGCGATGGTGACGGTGCTCGACGCCAGCAGCAGCAGCGATCACAAGCTGCAGTCCACCGGCCGCGGCACGATCAACCTGGTCGAGGTGCGCATCAGCGGCCTGCAGTTCCAGCCGATGGCCAGCTGGGTGCTGCCGGTGTTCACCTTCTCGCCGATCTCGGCCAGCATGCGTCAGGGGCTGTGATGCGAGCGTCTCGTACCTTTCACCGCAAGCCCTCGCGCGGCGTGGTCGCGCTCGAGTTCGCGCTGGTGGCCGCCGTGCTGCTGCCGCTGCTGATCGGCATCATCGAGGTCGGCCGCGTGATGTGGCTGTGGAACGCCGGCGGCGAGGCCTCGCGCCTGGCCGCCCGGCTGGCCGCGGTGTGCGACCTGAATGACGCCGACATCGCCCAGCGCGTGGCCGCCAGCCTGGGCACGGGCGCGGCCAGCGTCATCACTCCCACGATCACCTACGAGCCCGCCGGCTGCCATCCCGACACCTGCCAGCGCGTGCAGGTGACGCTGACCGCCAAGACGGTCACCACCTTCATCCCCTTCGTCGACTTCGCCCCGGTGATGCCGCCCCAGCGCACCACGCTGCCGCGCGAATCGCTCTCCAGCACCGACAACACGCTGTGCTCGCCCCCATGAAGATCAAGGTCATCTCGCCGATTCCCCTGCAGGCCGAGGCGTGGCGCTCGGCGCTGGCCACCAGCGACCGCACGCTGCAGGTCGAGATCCTCGCGCAGCCGCTCGACCAGCTCGCCTCGCTGGCCAACGGCAGCCTGCCCGACCTGATCGTCGTCGAGCTGGTCTCCGGACGGGACTTCGATGCGCTCGAACGCCTGGCCGCCCAGCATCCGGAGGTGGAGGTGGTGCTGGTCAGCGATGCCCTGCCGCCCGAGCGGCTGATGCGCGCCATGCGCGCCGGCGTGCGCGAGGTGGTGCCGGCCCCGGTCGAGCCGGCGGCGCTGGTGGCGGCGGTGCAGCGCGTCGTGCGCAAGCGCCATGCCGCCGCCCCGCCCAGCCCGCCGGCCCGGCCCGCCCAGGAGCTGGCGCGCGTGCTGGCCTTCATCAGCTGCAAGGGCGGCAGCGGCGCGACCTTCATCGCCGCCAACGTGGCCCACCTGCTGGCCGAGGGCGGCCGGCGCCGGGTGGCGCTGATCGACCTGAACCTGCAGTTCGGCGATGCGCTGCTCTTCCTGGGCAGCACCCGCGCCGGCAGCGACGTGGCCACCGTGGCGGCCTCGATCGACCGGCTCGACCGCCAGCTGCTGCAGTCGGCCATGATCGTGGTCTCGCCGGGCGTGCATGTGCTGGCCGCGCCGGACGACCCCTCGCGCGGCGGCGAGGTCACGCCCGCCCATGTCGAGGCCATCGTGCAGCTGGCGCGCACCCTGTTCGACGTCGTCGTGATCGACGCCGGCCGGGCGCTGACCGGCGTGACGCTGCAGGCGCTCGACCAGGCCGACCGGGTCTGTGCGGTGCTGCAGCTCACGCTGCCCTTCGTGCGCGACGGCCGGCGGCTGCGGGAGGTCTTCCGCTCGCTGGGCTACGCCGACGGCAAGACCGCCTGGCTGGTCAACCGCCACGAGAAGGGCAGCCAGATCTCGCTCGACGACCTGCGCCGCACGCTGGGCATCACCGAAGTGCTGACGCTGCCCAACGACTACATGGCCGCCGCCGCCTCGGTCAACCAGGGCGTGCCGATGGCCGAGGTCGCCTCCTCGAGTGCCCTGTCGCGTGCGCTGGCCGACCTGGCCCGGCAGCTTGTGCCCGGCACGACCTCGCCCGCAGAGCGGCCGCGCAGCTGGCTGCGCCAGCTCTTCGGTGGCACCTCGGCAGGCACGTCCCGCTGAGGAACCGCCCCCCTCCCGGAGATCGCCATGAGCCTGAGAGCGCGTCTGGTCACCACCTCCTTCATGCCAGCGGGCCTGCTCCCGCAGGGTGAGGCTGATCTGCAGGAAACCTCACGTCGGTCCTACCAGGCGATCAAGGTGCAGATGCACCAGACCCTGCTGCAACGCATCGACCTGAGCGCGCTCGAGATCCTGCCCCCCGAGCGGCGGCGCGAGGAGCTGCGCCTGCTCGTCGAGCGCCAGCTCGTCGACGAGAACCTGGTGCTCAACGCCGCCGAGCGCCGCCAGCTGGTGAGCGACGTGCAGGACGAGATGCTCGGCCACGGCCCGCTCGAGCCGCTGCTGGCCGACCCCGCCGTCTCGGACATCCTGGTCAACGGCGCCCGCCAGGTCTACGTCGAGCGCGGCGGCCGGCTGGAGCTGACCGAGGTCTGCTTCGTCGACGACGACCACCTGATGAAGGTGATCGACCGCATCGTCTCGCGGGTCGGGCGGCGCATCGACGAGTCCAGCCCGATGGTGGACGCGCGGCTGCCCGACGGCAGCCGGATCAACGTCATCATCCCGCCGCTGGCGCTCGACGGCCCGGTGATGTCGATCCGCCGCTTCCCCGCGATGCCGCTGCGCATGGACAACCTGCTGGCGCTGCAGTCGCTCTCGCCGGAGATGGCGCAGTTCCTGGCGGCGGCGGCCGAAGCCAAGATCAACCTGCTCGTCTCCGGCGGCACCGGCTCGGGCAAGACGACGCTGCTCAACATCCTGAGCGGCTTCATCCCGGCGGGCGAGCGCATCGTCACCATCGAGGACGCCGCCGAGCTGCAGCTCCAGCAGCCCCATGTGGTGCGCCTGGAGACCCGCCCGCCCAACATCGAGGGCCGCGGCGCGATCGGCCAGAACGCGCTGGTGCGCAACGCGCTGCGCATGCGCCCGGACCGCATCATCCTGGGCGAGACCCGCGGCCCCGAGGCGCTGGACATGCTGCAGGCGATGAACACCGGCCACGAGGGCTCGATGACCACGATCCACGCCAACACCGCGCGCGACGCGCTCGCCCGCCTGGAGAGCCTGATCGCGATGAGCGGCTTCGACCTGCCCGCACGCGCCGCGCGCGCGCAGATCGCCTCGGCGGTGGGGCTGGTCGTGCAGGCCAACCGCCTGGCCGACGGCTCGCGCCGCATCACCAGCATCCAGGAGGTCTCCGGCATGGAGGGCGACGGGATCGCGACTCAGGAAATTTTCACCTTTTGCCAGACGGGCGTGGGGGCAGACGGTCGTGTGCAAGGTCACTTCCTCGCCACAGGCGTGCGCCCGCACTGCCGGGACCGGCTGATCGCTCGCGGCAACCCACAACTCGAGATGCTGTTTCACCCGGTGTCCCGCCCGATCTGAAACCTCGCACGCCCCGCACACCGATGGACCTCACCTTCGTCCTGTTCTCGCTGCTGGCCTTCCTGTCGGTCGTGCTCGGCCTGGAGGGCCTGTACAACCTCTGGGCCAGCCAGCGCAGCCCCGAGGCGCGCCGCATCGCCAGCCGGCTGACCAGCCTGGCCGGCGAGCTGGAGACGCCGACCAGCCGCATCGAGCGCATCGAGCGCGTCTCCCGGCTGCCGGCGCTGGAGCGGCTGCTGCGCGCCACGCCGCTGGGCCGGCGGCTGGAGCGCCATGTGCGCACAGGCGGCGGCGGCCAGGCCGCCAGCGAGCTGCTGGCGATCTCCGCCGCGCTGGGCGGCGTCGGCCTGCTGGGCACGGCGCTGTCCGGGCGCGGCCTGCTCGCCGGCCTGCTGCTGGGCGCCGCCCTGGCCGCACTGCCCTGGATGCAGGTCGCCCGCCAGCGCCGCCGGCGCATCCTGCGGCTGGAGACGCAGTTCCCCGAGGCGCTGGACCTGATGGGGCGCGCGCTGCGCGCCGGCCACGCGCTGCCGGTGGCCGTCCGGCTGTGCGGCGACGAGCTGGCCGCGCCGCTGGGCGCGGAGTTCGCGCTGCTGGCCGACGAGCTGCAATACGGCGTGCCCTTCGATCAGGCGCTGCACCATCTGGCCGAGCGCGTGCCGCTGGACGACATCGGCTACTTCACCGCCGCGGTGCTGATCCAGCGCGAGGCCGGCGGCAACCTGGCCGAGCTGATCGACAACATCGCCGCGCTGGTGCGCCAGCGCATGAAGCTGCACGGCCAGGTGCGCACCCTCTCGGCCGAGGGCCGGCTCTCGGCGCTCATCCTGACGCTGCTGCCCTTCGGCGTGGGCCTGATGGTCCACCTGATCAGCCCGGACTTCATGCAGGTGCTGTGGACCGAGCCGGCCGGACAGAAGCTCTCCGGCGCGGCCCTGGTGCTGATCGTCATCGGCCAGCTCTGGATGCGCCGCGTCGTGCGGCTGCGCTTCTGATCCCGCCGCCCGCGCCCTGAATCACCGAACTGGAACTGCATCCACGATGGACATCGAGCAGCTGATCTTCCTGGGCCTCGTGTTCGCGGTCGTGGTCGCCGGCACGGCAGGCGTGGCGCTGCTGCTGAGCGGCCGGCGCACCCGCCAGCGCCTGGACCGGCTCGCCGGCGACCGGAACGCCCCCCCCGACACCGTCGCCCTGTCCGGCTGGATCGACGCCGGGCTGAAGTGGATCGAGCCGGCGGGCCGGCTCTCCACGCCCGAAGAGGGCTTCGAGGCCTCGGCGCTGAAGCGCCGCTTCGTCAACGCCGGCCTGCGCAGCGCCTCGGCCCCGAACACCTTCTTCGCGCTGAAGACGGTGCTCACCCTGGCGTTGCCCACGCTCGCGCTGGCGGCCGACCTGCTCGACGGCGCCCTGCTGCAGGGCCAGCAGCAGCTGCTGGTGCCGCTGCTGCTGGCCGCGCTGGGCTACTACGCACCGAACGCGGCGCTGGCCTGGCGCATCCGGCACCGCCAGCGCGAGCTCTTCGAGGCCTTCCCCGACGCGCTCGACCTGATGACGGTGTGCGTCGAGGCCGGCCTGGGCCTGGAGGCGGCGATGATCCGGGTGGCCGACGACATCGCGGCCAAGAGTCCGGCGCTGGCCGAGGAGATGCAGCTGCTCAACCTGGAGCTGCGCGCCGGCCTGGACCGGCCACGCGCGCTGCGCAACCTGGCCTGGCGCACCGGGGTGGAGGAGATCGACGGCTTCGCCACGATGATGATCCAGGCCGAGCGCTTCGGCACCAGCGTCGCCACCTCGCTGCGCATCCAGTCCGACCTGCTGCGCACCCGCCGGCGCCAGCAGGCCGAGGAGGCCGCCGCCAAGATCGGCCTGAAGCTGCTGTTCCCGCTGATGTTCTGCATCTTTCCCGCGCTGCTCGTGGTGCTGATCGGCCCGGCGGGTCTGCAGCTCATCCGCGCCTTGAGCAGCATGGGCTGACGCCCCCCAGGAGACGCCCCGATGACACGTTCGCGGATCGGCCCGACAGGCCTGGCCGTGCTGACCGGCTCGACGCTGAGCGGCTGCGCGCTGCTGCCCGCTCCGGCCGCCCCGCCGGCCCCGCCCGGCGCCACGCCGGCGCCGCTGCCCTGGCGGATCGAGCCGCTGCAGC
>JAUPTP010000122.1 GCA_030918015.1 Pseudomonadota bacterium | reverse complement strand
CTGTGGAAGAACTGCGAGCGCTGGCTCAACACCAGCCTGCAGTTCGTCCATCTCGCCTTTCTGGCCTTGCTTCTCAGGAGATCGTGAACACGTTCTCAGAAGCCGCCATCCTGTTCACCACGCTGGTGGTCGGTCTCCTGACCACCGGCGTGCTTGTCCTGCTGCCATCGACCTGGCAAGGCGATGGCCGCTCACTGCGCTACTGGGTGATCGGCAACCTTGCCTTGAGTCTGGACCGGGTGCATACGCTGACAAGGCATGCCTTTGAGGCCGGTGCTCAGTCGGAGCTGCTGGCCTCGCTGGCGACCGCCTGCGTGGTGCTGGGTGCAGCGATGCACATGACGGCGCTGCATCTGCTGCTGCGCGACGATTCTTCCGTCCGGGATCATCGATTTCCGCTGGCCATGGCCCTGGTGGTCGCGGTGATCGGCTGGCTGTGGTCGGAGCCCATTGCCGTGGCGATCGGAACCAGCCTGTGCATCGCTCGAATGCTGGTGATCTGCTGGCCCAGGCGGCGTGACTTGCGCGGCGCCTTGGCCATGAGCGCTGCGATGCTGTTCTTTCTGGCGATGAATGCTTGCGGCCTGTGGGTACAGCTGCCCCTCGTGCTGTTCGGGCATGGAAACGACGTGTCTTCCATGCCTGTGACGGTCCTGGCGCTTGATCTGGTGCTGTCTGTGGTCGTCAATCTCGCATTCCTGATGATCCTGATCGAGCTTCTGTACCAGCGCGTTGAAAGATTGAGCGTGACGGATGCCCTGACAGGTGTGCTCAATCGCCGCGGTTTTCTCCAGGCGGCCAACCTGCAGCTGCTGCATGCCGGGCATCTGGGCCGGATGCGATGTCCGGCCTCCGTGCTGCTGCTCGATCTGGATCACTTCAAGCGGGTCAACGACGATTTCGGCCATGCAACGGGGGATGCCGTGCTTCAGGGGGCTGCCCGATGCGCTGCCACGGCGGTTGGTCAGACGGACGTGATCGCTCGGTGGGGTGGTGAAGAGTTCGTGGTGCTGCTGCCGGGGGCTCATCTGTCCCAGGCACGAGAGACGGCTGAGCGCATCCGCCTGGAGATTGCCCGAGCCCCCCTGGCCGACAAGGCGCCGGTCGTGACCGTCAGCATCGGCGTGGCCGCCCTGGATGAGCTGCTGGCCATTGATCAGCTCCCCAGTCTCATCGCCGAGGCCGATCGGCGTCTGTACATGGCAAAGCGTCAGCGCAACTGCGTGGTCACCCATGACGACAGCCCGGATGGAGCGTTGGTGCCGTCTGGAGGTATCACCGCCTGATAGTCCGTCCTGTGCGGCCCGGCGAATCAGCCCGGCGTGCGCAGCGGTCGATGACTGGCGCTGTGGATCCACTCGGCGACCCGACCCAGCGGCAGTACATCGTCGACGCCACCGAGCTTCAGCGCCTCGGCGGGCATGCCGTAGACGATGCTGGTGGCCTCGTCCTGCGCAGCCGTCCAGGCGCCGGCGCGGTGCATTTCCAGCAGCCCTCGTGCGCCGTCGTTGCCCATGCCGGTCAGGATGATGCCCAGCGCGTTGCGCCCGGCGTTCTGCGCCACCGACTTGAACAGAATGTCCACCGAAGGCCGGTGATGGTTGATCAGCGGCCCGTCCTTGACCTCGACGACATACTGGGCGCCGCTGCGCATCAGGCGCATGTGGCGCCCGCCCGGCGCGATCAGCAGCCGGCCGCTGATGACGCGGTCGCCGTCCTTGGCCTCCATCACCTCGAGGTCATACTGGCTGTTGAGCCGTGTCGCCAGCGAGGCGGTGAACTTCTCGGGCATGTGCTGGACCATGACGATGCCGGGCGTGGTGGTGCGGCCCAGGCTGCGCAGCACCACCTCGATCGACTGCACGCCGCCGGTGGACAGGCCGATCGCCACCACCCGGTCGGTGGTGCGGCTCATGGCCTGCTGCTGGATCGGGGCCTGGATCACCGGGGCGATGCCTGGCGTGGCGCGCTGGCTGCGCAGGCTGGCCGCGGCGGCGACGTTGGCGCGCGCAGCCGCCTTGACCGCCGCGACCAGACCGTTGCCGTCGTCGGTCAGGAACTCGCGCAGGCCCTCCTTGGGCTTGGTGACGAAGCCGACCGCGCCGGCGTCCAGCGCCGCCATCGTGGTCTCGCAGCCCTTCTCGGTCAGCGTCGAGCACATCACCACCGGCGTGGGGCGCTCGTTCATGAGCTGGCGCAGGAAGGTGAGGCCGTCCATGCGCGGCATCTCGACGTCAAGCACGATGACGTCGGGCCAGTTGGCCGTCATCTTGGGCATCGCGAACAGCGGGTCACCGGCCGAGCCGATGACCTCGATGCCGCCGGCCGTCAGCGTCTCGGCCATGAAGCGGCGCACGACGGCCGAGTCGTCGATCAGGAAGGCCCGGACCGGCCGGGCACCCATCGGCGGGGCAGGGCGGCGCGGCAGCTCAGGCATGGGTATAGACCGCCGGGGCCAGGCTGGTGACAGGCAGGCCGAGGTTGGCGATCGACTCCGCGTGGCCGGTGAACAGCAGGCCGCCCGGCTTGAGCTTGGGCAGCACCCGGCGCACGATCTCGGCCTTGGCCGGCGGCTCGAAGTAGATCAGCACGTTGCGCAGGAAGATGATGTCGAACATGCCGATCTCCGGCAGCTGGCGCATCAGGTTGGCGTTCTCGAAGGTGACGTTCTGGCGCAGCTCCGGCGAGATCATCAGCTTGCCGGCGTTGTCGCCCTGGCCTTTCAGGCACCAGCGCTTCAGGTCGGCCTGCGCGGTCTGGCGGGCACGCTCCAGCGGGTAGACCGCGCGCCGGGCGGTGTCGACCATCGCGGTCGACAGGTCGGTGCCGACGATCTTCCAGCCGCGGGTGCCGTAGTGGTTGCCCAGCACCATCGCGATGCTGTAGGCCTCCTCGCCCGAGGAGCTCGCCGCGCTCCAGACGCGGAACTCGCCCGCCGAGGTCGAGCGCTTCTCGATGACGCTCTTCATGCGCTCGAAATGCTGCGGCTCGCGGAAGAAGTAGGTCTCGTTGGTGGTCAGCTTGTCGACCAGACGGACCATCTCCTCGGTGTCGTTGTCGCGCATGAGCTGCTCGACATACTGGTCGACCGAGCTCAGGCCGCGGGCCTGGGCCAGTTTCTGCAGCCGGCCGGCCACCAGCGCGCGCTTGGCGTCGGTCAGCTGGATGCCCGAGACCTTGTGGAACATCGAGGTCACGGCCTCGAAGGATTTCTGCGACAGCATGGCAGGGCTCCGTGGGAGGGATCAAAAGGCACTGAAGCCCGACTCTTCGACGCGATGGCGCGACGTCGAGATCGGACGGATCTCGACGATCGGCGTGGCCGGTGCGTTCGCGCGTCGACCTGCGGGCACGGGAGGCACTGCAGGCCGGGTCGTGTCCAGGTGGAAGAACGACAGCCGGCTCTCCAGGGACCTGGCCTGATCGGAGAGCTCTTCCGCGGTGGCCGAGAGCTGCTCCGCGGCGGTCGCGCTCTGCTGCGTCGAGTTGTTGAGCTGGTTCATGGCGATCGAGATCTGCCGCACCCCGTGCGACTGCTCGTTGGAGGCGGCGGCGATGCGCTGCACCAGCTCGCTGGTCTGCGAGATGGTCGGCACCATGAGCTGCAGCACGCTGCCGGCCTTCTCGGCCAGGCTCACGCTCGAGCCGGCGAGCTGCCCGATCTCCTGTGCGGCGATCTGGCTGCGCTCGGCCAGCTTGCGCACTTCTGCCGCCACCACGGCGAAGCCCTTGCCATGCTCGCCGGCGCGAGCGGCCTCGATCGCGGCATTGAGCGCCAGCAGGTTGGTCTGGTAGGCGATGTCGTCGATGATCGACACGCGGGTGGCGATCGACTGCATCGCCTCGACGGTGCGGGCCACCGCCTCGTTGCCGGCCATGGCTTCGCCGGCGGCGCGGGTGGCCAGCGTGTCGGTCATCGCGGCATGCTCGGAGTTGTCCTTGATCGATCCGGACATCTCCTGCAGCGAGGCGGTGGTCTCCTCGACGCTGGCCGCCTGGCCCGAGGCGGCATGCGACAGCACCTGCGAGGTGGCGGCCATCTGGTGCGCGGCGCTGGACACGGCCTGGGAGGCCGAATTGACCTCGGCCAGCGTGGTCGACATCTTGTCGACCGTGGCGTTGAGGGTGCGTCGCAGCTCGTCGAACACGCCTTCGCAGTGATCTTCGACATGCCGGTCGAGGCTCCCCTTGCTCATCTGGTCGAGCACGTCGCGCACCTCCAGGATCGGCCGCGCCATGGCATCGAAGGAGCCGTTGATGCCCTCGACGATCAGCCGGTAGTCGCCGCTGTGGCGTGCGCTGTCCGCGCGGGTGTCCAGCCGGCCTTTGCGGGCGGCCTCGAGCAGCAGTCCCACGTCGCCGATCAGGGCCCGCAGGTTGCCCTGGACCGCGGCGAAGGCCCGGCCGATGCGCGCCAGTTCGTCCTGTCCCTCCAGGTCGATCTCGTCATCGAGCTTGCCTCGCGCCGCGGCCTCGGCCTGGAGGATCAGTCGGGCGGAGCGCACGCGCACCGACCGGGCCAGTCCGAGCGACAGCCAGGCGGCCAGCACGATGCCCGCCAGGCTGAGCACGCCCAGCATCAGGCGATCCTGCTGGATCTGCTGGATGCGCTGCGCGAGCAGTTCGTCGAGCCGGTGGATGGCATGGTTGTGGAAGGTGTCGATCGTCTGCAGGGTCTCGGCGAGACCGGCGCCCTGATCGGCTTTGGCCTCGAGCGCGCGGGCGACCAGGCGCCGGGTCATCGCATCCGCTTCCCGCCAGCCCTCGGGCTCGCGCTCGCCCGTGCGCTTGAGGGCATCGATGCGCTGGTCGATCTGGGCGCGCGTGTCCTCGATGCGCTGCAGCGCCACCGCCCGATGCAGGGGGCGATCCGCAAGCACCGCCGTGGCGGCAGGGGTCTCCAGCGCCACCATCTGAGCGACCGCCTCGCAATAGGCGGGAATGTCGGAGAAGCCCAGGTCCATCAGCATGAAGCTGGCGCCCTCCGGATCGAGCAGCAGGCCGCTTTTCTCGGCCGCCAGCCCGATGAGCCGGTGGATGCCGCGGATCTGCTGGTCCGATCTCTGCCAGATGCTTGCGGCCGTTTCATCGGGCGTGCCGTGCTGCTGCAGCATGTTGTCCCGCAGATCATTCCAGGCGGCGGTGATGTCCAGACCGGAGGCGCGGATGGTGGTGTCGATCTGCTCGACCTCTCGGCGCAGGGCGCTGCCGGCCGTGCTGTCGCTCCGACCGGCCAGGGCCTGGATGCGCTGCAGCTGGAGCAGTCCCGCCAGATCGGCCAGCTCATGGGCCACCGGGACACCGCTGCGCTCGGCCGCCGTGCTGTCACGTTGCTGGGTCAGCCGCAGCGAGATGTGGACCAGCAGCGCCGCCAAGGGAATCAGCAGCATCATCGCGATGATGCCGATGCGCGTGGACAGGCCAAAGCGGCCGAACAGCCGCTCGGTGGGCTGCAGCAGCAGCGCGGCCAGCGACGGGGAGGTGCCGCGAGGTGCGGGCGACGGGGGTGTGGGATGGTCGGTCATGCGGCAGGATGGACAGGGCGCACGGCAACGGCCGACGCGTTCGACAGAGAGCGCGACTGGCGGATCTGCAGTCGCTCCAGGGAGGCCACATCCAGGATCAGGGCCACCTCGCCGCTGCCCAGGATGGTGGAGCCGGCGATGCCTTCCAGATGCTGGAAGATCACGCCCAGCGGCTTGATCACGGTCTGGTACTCGCCCAGCAGCCGGTCGACCAGCAGGCCGATGCGGCTGTCGGTGCTGTGCACCACGATCAGGCTCTGGCGCGTCGGACGGGGGCCGTCATGGCCGAAGCAGCGCCGCATGTCGATGTAGGGCACCACCTCGCCGCGCAGGTCGAAGCAGCCGCATGCCCCTTGCTCGCCCAGCGTGAAATCGGCTGGCGTCTCGATGCACTCGGCGACGATCTCCAGCGGCAGCACGTAGCTCACGCCCGCGACCTGCGTCAGGAAGCCGTCGATGATGGCCAGCGTCAGGGGCAGGCGGATCTGCATCGTCGCGCCGCGCCCGGGCGTGCTGGCGACCTTGATCTGCCCGCGCAGCGACTCGACGTTGCGCTTGACCACGTCCATCCCGACGCCGCGGCCCGACAGGTTGGTCACCTGCGCCGCGGTCGAGAACCCCGGCTCGAAGATCAGCCGGTAGACCTGCTCGTCGTCGAGCACGCTGTCGGGCGAGACCAGCTCGCGCTCCAGGGCCTTGGCCAGGATGCGGTCGCGGTTCAGGCCGCGGCCGTCGTCGCTGACCTCGATGACCACGTTGCCGGACTCGTGATAGGCATGCAGCGCCAGCGTGCCCTGGCCGGGCTTGCCGGCGGCCTCGCGGTCCTCGGCCGTCTCCAGGCCGTGGTCGAGGCTGTTGCGCACCAGGTGCATCAGCGGGTCGGCGATGGTCTCGACCATCGACTTGTCCAGCTCGGTGTCGCCGCCGGTGATCTGCAGCGCGACGTCCTTGCCCAGCTCCTTGCTGACGTCGCGCACCACGCGCTGGAAGCGGCTGAAGGTCTCGCCGATCGGCACCATGCGCAGGCCCAGGGCGCCGTCGCGGGCTTCCTGCACCAGGTCATGGATGCGCTGCGCGGCCTCGCCGAAGCGCGGCGAGCGCTCCTGCTGCGCGGCGACCTGCGCGCCGGAGCTGGCGATGACCAGCTCGCCGATCAGGTCGATCAGCCGGTCGAGCTTGTCGGCGCGCACGCGGATGAAGCGGGCCTCCTCGCCGCCGCTGCGACGGTCGCGCGCGCCGCTGCGGCGGTCTTCGGCACGGCCGCTCGCTGGGGCGGCAGGGGTGGGCGCGCGTGCCGGTT
>JAUPTP010000121.1 GCA_030918015.1 Pseudomonadota bacterium | reverse complement strand
TGGCCGTTCACACGCTGCTGCGGGCCCGCTTCCTGCCCGGAGATCGTCCCGGCGTGACGATGAAACCGGGTCGAGGTCGTGCGATCGACAACGTGCCGGTCACCGTCGACTGGTCCGTGCTCACCCACTACCTCGACCGCTTCAAGCCGCTGTCCCCCGCCGACTGGGCCACGCTGTGACCCCCGCCCCGATGTCCAAGCAATACTTCCACTTCACGCTCGGCCCCGTGCAGGGCTTCGTCGCCCAGGCGCGGCGCACCCGCGACTTCTGGGCCGGCTCCTTCCTGCTGTCGTGGCTGGCCGGGGTGGCGATGGTCGCGGTGCGCCGGCAAGGCGGCACGATCGACTTCCCCACGCCGCCCGACGACTACCTCGGCTGGATCGAGGGCCAGGCGAGCGGCGAGCCGCCCCGCCAGGGCGCCATCCCGAACCGCTTCAAGTCGATGTGCGCCGAAGTGCCAGCGCAGTTCGACCCCGCCCAGGTGGTCTCGGCCGTGCGCGAGGCCTGGCAGGCGCTGGCCGAACACGTCTGGCAGGCTGACCGCCTCGACGAGATCACCGGCCCGGACAGCCGCACCCGCGCCATCTGGCAACGCCAGCACGCGAACTTCTGGGACATCTCCTGGGCGCTGACCGACGACGTGCAGGCCACCGCGCTGCTCGACCAGCGCAAGAACTGGCGCACCAGCGGCTTCGGCCAGCACGAACCCGGCCCGAAGTGCATGGTCATGGACGGCTGGCAGGAACTCTCCGGCGCGGACCGCCCCGGCGACGAGGCCCGGGCGTTCTGGAAAGCCCTGCGCCTCAGCCCGGGCCGCAGCGGCTTGAAGACCGACCTGGGCGAGGGCGAGCAGCTCTGCGCGCTGGCCTACGTCAAGCGCCGCTTCGCCCGCCACTTCAACACGTTCAAGGCCACGCTGCCCGGCTCGGGCGTGACGCTGCGCGGCTGGAAGCTCAGCGTCGGGATGCCGTCGGTGTCGTACATGGCGGCGGTGCACTGGCTGGAGACGCTGCTCAAGACCTGCAAATCGGCCGACCTGCGCCCGGTGCTGCAGGCCGCGCTCGATGTCAGCCCCGAGCAGAGCGAGTGGGACACCGAGATCGAATGCCTGCGCAACGCCGTGCCGCGCTGGCATGCCGGGCAGATCGGCCGCGAACTGCTGGCCCTGGACGGCAACCTGTTCTTCCGCCATGTGCAGGAGCAGCCGAAGGCCTACGGCCACGACCGCGCCGCCATGGACCGGCTGTGCCGCGCGCTGTCCACGCTGCGCACCCAGTACCCGGAGCTGCCGGCCGCGCCGTCGCCGTACTACGCCATCCTGCTGATGGACGGCGACTCGCTCGGCGTGCACATGAGCGACCGCAGCAAGCAGCAGCCCATTTCCCGGGCGCTGGAGCGCTTCACCGCCGACGACGGCGTGCCCCGCATCGTGCGCGAGCACAACGGCTGCCTGATCTACGCGGGCGGCGACGATGTGCTGGCCCTGCTGCCGCTGGAGGATGCGCTGGGCTGCGCAGCGCGTGTCCGCGCGCACTACCTCGCCTGCTTCGAGGGCACGAACATCCCGACCACCATCTCCGCCGCCATCGAGTTCGTGCATGTCAAGACGCCGCTGGGCCTGGCGCTCGGCGACGCCCACCCGCTGCTGGACGACGTGGCCAAGGACGGCTGCGGACGCGATGCGCTGGCGGTGCGGGTGTGGAAGACCGGTGGCACGGTGCTCGAATGGGCGCAGCCCTGGAAGATCGCGCTGGAAGACCCCGGTGCACCGGCGGGCGGACTGGTCGTCGAGCGGCTGGCACGGCTGTTCTCGACCGACAGCGAGAACGGCACCCCGGAGGAGCAGGCGTACCGGGGCCGCTTCTCCAGCAAGTTCTTCTTCAAGATCGAAGAGCATCTGGCCGTGCTGGACCCGACGCACCACCGGGCTGCACCGCAGAAGGTCGGCCAGAACCCGGCGGCAGAGAACCAGGACATGCTCCCGGCGCTGCTCGCGGTGGACTTCTGGCACAGCGACACCAACCGCAAGCACATCAGCCTGGAGAAGGCGCGGGAACTCATCGAGCCGCTGCTGGGCCAGTGCCGGCCGCACCAGCGCCGGACGATGGCAGACGGGCGTGATGCCCCGCTGGAGGCGTGGGCGCGTCCGAAGGCGCCGCTGCGGGCGGATGGCGCGCTGCTGGTGCGCTTCCTCGCCACCAAGGGACTGGAAGGGAGTTCCACATGAGCAAGCACCACAACAAGCACAAGCCGCAAAAGCAGCCCCACCACAAGGGCACCAGCACCGGCCACAGCCCGGCTGCGACCCCAGCGCCGTCCGCCGCGGCTGCCCCGCTGTCGCTCACCGACCCGCACGCCTGGCGCTTCGAGGCGCTTGACACCTGGTTCTTCCGCGAGTCGCGCCCGCTCGATGCCGTGGGCGGCGCGCAGCTCACCAGCCATTTCCCGCCGCCGGCGCGCACGCTCATCGGTGCGATCCGCACGACGCTGGGCGACGCGCTGCACGCGAACTGGGCCGACTACCGCACGAACCCGGAGCACCCGCTGCGCCGGTTGATCGGCTCGCCGGACGACCTGGGGCCGCTGCGCTTCACCGGGCCCTACCCGATGCGGGACGGCCAGCGCCTGTACCCGGCGCCGCTGGTGGTGATGCAGCGCCAGGAGTCCGACGCCGCCGGCAAGGCGCAGGTCGATTTCACCCGCTTGCAGCCCGGTGATGCGCCGGTGGCCTGCGACCTCGGACGGGTGCGCCTGCCGATCAAGCAGCGCGACCTGCCCGGCGCCAAGCCGCTGGAAGGCCAGTGGCTGACCGCTGCAGGACTGAAAGCCGTGCTCGATGGCGGCACGCCGAGGGCCGCCGACGTGATCGCTGCGAAGACGCTGTGTTCCGCCGAACCCCGCCTGGGCATCGCGCTGGAACAGGCCACCCGCCGCCCGATCGACGGTCTGCTCTACCAGACCCGCCACGTCCGCCCGGGGGCCGATGTGGCCGTGGGCATCACGCTGGAGGGCTTCGACCCGCTGCACTGGCCGGTCCACCTGTTCGCCGCCAAAGGACTGGCCCGGCTGGGAGGAGAAGGCCGCCCCGCGGCCTGGGAGCGTCAGGCACCCGACGCCTTGCCGGCAACGGACCTGCCGCAGGGGCACAAGCGCCTGATGCTGTGCCTGCTCGGCCCGGCCCGCTTCACTCAGGGCTGGCTGCCCGACGGCTTCGCCCCGCAGACCGACGCCGACGGCCAGGTCACGGGCTGGCTGGGCGAACTGGCCGGGCGTCCGGCGCGGCTGGTCTGCGCCGTGACCGGCAAGCCGGTGCGCGAAGGCGGCTGGAGTCTGGCGGGGGATCGTCCCCGCGACCTGCACGCGCTGGTGCCCGCCGGCAGCTGCTACTTCCTCGAATTCGACCGCGCCGAGGACGCCCGAGCGGTCGCGCAGGCCTGCCACGGCAGCCAGATCGGCCAGGACACCGCCTGGGGCGGCGGTCAGGTGGCCGCGGGCCGCTGGTAAGCCACCGGACAGCCCTGCTTCGACCCGTCTCCCTGAATTGAACTCCACCGGACCCGACATCACCATGCAGTTCGCCTTGCTTGGCCTGACCGCCGAAACCTCCCTCCACGCCGGCACCGGACGCCGCACCGGCGTCATCGACCTGCCCATCATGCGCGAGGCGCACACCAACTGGCCCTGCGTCTACGGCTCGGCCGTCAAGGGGGCGCTGCGGGCGCACGCCCAGCGCCACCACACCGAAGCCGGCTGGATCACCGATGTCTTCGGCCCCGACACGAACAACGCCCACGAGCACGCCGGGGCGCTGATGGTCGGTGACGCCCGCCTGCTGCTGCTGCCGGTGCGCAGCCTGAGCAGCCATTTCAAGTGGGTGACCTGCCCGGCGCTGCTGCGGCGGGCGGCGGCCGATGCGCAGCGGCTGGGTGTCGCCGGTGCGGTCGGGTTCAGTGCGGCCACGGACAGGCTCAAGGACGAAGAGGCTGTGCTGCCGCAGAAACCGGCGGGGCAAGGTGCTGACCGGCACCTGTTCCTGGAGGAGTTCAGTTTCCAGATCGTGCGCAAGGACTTGTCCGAGCTCATCGACTGGCTTGCCCGCTTCGGCGGCGATCCGACCACGTTCGCCGCGCTGCTGCAGGACCAGCTCGCCATCGTCTCCGATGACATGTTCGCCCACCTCGCCAGCTTCGCCACCCCGGTGACGCCGCACATCGCCATCGAGCACGAGCGCAAGGTCGTCAAGAACGGCGCGCTCTGGTACGAGGAAACGCTGCCGCCCGAGACGGTGCTCTACGTGACGCTGGCCGCCACGAACAGCCGGCGGGCGGGTGCTCAGGCCGATGCGCAGGCCGTCCTGGGTCATGCGCTGTCGCTGTTCCCGGACGTTCGCCCCTACCTGCAGCTCGGCGGCAACGAGACCGTCGGCATGGGCTGGTGCCGCATCGCCACGGTGCAGGCGAGCGTGCCGGTCAAGGCGGAGGGCTGAGCCATGCAGACCCTGCAACAGGAACGTGCCCGGCACGCGCTCAATGTGGTCGAGGGCTGGAAAAAAGATGCCCCGAGCGACGACCACAAAAAAAAGCTCAAGGCCCGCACCAGCGAACTGCCTTTCATGATCCACGCCAACGGGTTGGGACAGGCGGCGGCCTTTTTCAAGAGCAAGGATGTCAAGAACGACAAGGAGCGCTATGGCGAGGTGTTCAAGGCACTGCAAAGCTGGCTGACCCAATCGAACCGGCCCTTCGCCCGCGAGACCGACCTGATGCGCGCCATTGTCGAGACGGACCTGTCTACCTACCGCCTGGCGCAGGCCGAGGCGATGGCCTACATGGACTGGGTGAAGAAATTCGCCAGCGCCTACCTCCACACCCAGGAATGAAGGACTGCGCCGTGCCCGCCCACTTTCCGCTCTACAGCACCAGTGCCGCGCACGCGGCACAGATCAATACCTTGAACCCCGAGTTGCCGCAGGCCAATGTGGGGCTCTGGTTCACGCGTTTCTATGACGGTTTCGATGCTGCCTGGGAGATCGACGCCACCAGCAAGGGCCAGTTCATCGAGGCGACCGTGAAGCTGTCGGACAGGCAGGACAACACCTGCCTGCAGCAGGTCCGGGCCTTTGCGGTGCGCCAGCGGGTGCTGTGCGAGGCGCTGGGCGGGCAGTGCATGACGCTGACCACCGAGGCGCCGCTGGTCACGGGCACCGGTCTGAGCCATCCGGTCGAGAACGGCTTCACCTTCCACCCGACGCTCGGCCTGCCGTATCTGCCGGCGGCGGGCGTCAAGGGCCTGCTGCGGGCCTGGACCGAGGTCTGGGCGGGCCTGTCGGACGACGACCGGCGCGAGCGGGTGGCGCTGTGGTTCGGCACCGCCAAGGGAGCCGAGGAACCTCAGGAGGACGCCGCCGGCGCACTGGTGTTCTTCGATGCCGTGCCGGCCGACCGGGTGGCGCTCGAATGCGATGTGCTGACGCCGCACATGGGCGACTGGTACGAAAAGGGCGATCGACTCAGCGCGCAGAACTTCGCCACGGTGGCGCCGGGCGACTGGCACAGCCCGGTGCCCTCGCCCTTCCTGGTGCTGAAGAAAGGGGCGAAGCTCCAGTTCGGCATCGCGCCGCGCCTGACCGGCCACGCCGCGCATGACGCCGCAGCCCGGGCCGCGGTGGCGCCGGCGCTGGAGGCGCTGAAGGCCGCGCTGGAGTGGATCGGCGCGGGCGCCAAGACGGCGGCGGGCTATGGGCGGATGGGCTCCCGTCCGGAGGCTCAACGCCAGTCCGATCAGGATCTGGCTGACCATCGACACCGGCTCGCCGAGCAGGCTGCCGCGAAGGCGCGGGCTCAGGCCAAGCAGGCGATGTCGCCCGCCGACCTGGCGATGGCCGATCTGTTCGACCAGCGCACCGACAAGAACCAGGATGAGCGCGCCGTGCTGTTCTCGGCCCTGAAGGCCGGCAAGCTGGCGGAGCATCGGCAGGAGGCGGCATTGCGGCTCAAGGCCTTGATGCAGGAACAGAAGCGGTGGAAGGAAAAGTCGGAGAAGAAGAATCCCGAGAAGGATCAGCCCCATCAGGACACACTGCTGGTCCAGAAGTGGCTCAGTGCCTGAAGGAATTTTCGTGACCGCCCTCGACCTCACCCCCCTGATTCGCGCCCTGGCCTCGCTCCAGCGTGGCCTCACCCGCTGGCAAGCCACGCCGGATGACGAGGAGCTGCGCGACGCCTGCATCCAGCGCTTCGAGTTCACCTTCGAGCTGAGCTGGAAGATGCTCAAGCGGCGGCTGGAGCTGGACCTGCCGAACGCGGTCGAGGTGGATGCGATGAGCTTTCGGGCACTCATCCGGGCCGGGGCGGAGCAGGGGCTGATCGGCGAGGTCGCCCCGTGGTGGGTCTACCGCGACAAGCGCAACATCACCTCGCACACCTACGACGCGCGCAAGGCGGCCGAGGTCGCGGCCGTGCTGCCCGCGTTCGCACGGGATGTGCAGGCGCTGCTGGCGGCCTTGCAGCAGCGGGGCGGTGACGAAGGGCATGGCGATGCTTGAGGCCTCGCCCGCGCAGATTCATCTGCAGCCGGCCCATCGGGCACTGCTGCTCGCGCTGCTGGCGCGGCACCTGCCCGGTGTGACGGTCCGGGTCTTCGGTTCGCGTGTGGCGGACTGGCCTGCCAGCCGAGGGGTCAAGCCCTACTCCGACCTGGATCTGGCCGTGGAGGGACGACCGGCAGACCTGGCCCTCGCGGCTCTGCGTGCCGACCTGGAGGACAGCGATCTGCCGTGGCGGGTCGATGTGTGCGTGCTGGACGACCTGCCCGCGCCGCTGCAGGAACTGATTGCCGTC
>JAUPTP010000120.1 GCA_030918015.1 Pseudomonadota bacterium | reverse complement strand
AGCCAGAAGACCAAGCGCAAGCGCATGGGCTGGAGCGATGACTACCTGCAAGGGCTCTTCGGCTTGACGCCCGGTTCAGTCAGCCATGCACAAACTTCGAGCGATGGCTAATGCGATCGCCCTGGGGATGTGGCCAGCTTGCGTCCGCCCCGCGTGCGAATTGTTCGTGAAATTGTTGGCGGATTTCCTTTACCTGGAAAAGGGTATTCGAGGCCAATACCGTTCTGTTCGGCCTCGTCCTGATTCGACATGCCCTCGACGGAATGCAGTGGCTGGAAAATATGGAAAATAAAATGAACCAGAGCGAAAAATAAGTGCTGCGTCGCCATGCCGAAGGGTCTCGGGCATGAGGTTGATCCCCCGTATTCAGGGTGAGATCATGCTGTCCACGACAAACAACGTCCCGCCTGGACAGACCGAGGTGCAGCATGTCATCCAACAAGAAGATTCTGGTGGTCGATGATTCGACCACGATGCTGATGAGTTTGAAGAACTCGCTCGAGATGAGCGGATTCAAGGTGGAGGCGGCCAACGATGCGCGCATCGCCTTGGCCAGAATCAAGTCCGGCCTGACGCCGGACTTGATCATTTCCGATCTGAACATGCCGCACATGGACGGGATCGAGCTGGTCAAGGAAACCCGCAAGATCCTGAAATTCACGCCGATCCTGATGCTGTCGACCGAAAGCCAGAAAGCCAAGCGGGATCAGGCCAAGGCCCACGGTGCCACGGGATGGCTGCTCAAGCCGATCCACGGCTCCGATCTGCTCAAGGTGGTCTGGCAGGTCGTGCCCAACTGCTGATCGGGGGCGGAGCCGCGCTGGTTCATGCCATGCTCGCCATGATGAACGACGACCTTTCCCCGCTCCCCACGATCCGCACCGGCCGCTATCGGCACTACAAGGGCGGTCAATACCAGGTGCTCGGCGTGGTGCGCCACAGCGAATCCCTCGAGCCGATGGTGCTCTACCGGCCGCTCGGCCACGATGTCGGCGACTGGGTGCGGCCGTTCGCGATGTTCCTCGAGACGGTGGAGCACGAGGGCCGGCGCGTGCTGCGTTTCAGCCCGGTGGAGTGAAGCGGGTGCCGCCTGGCGCGGGGTGCGGCATCGGCGACACAGGGCGGCCGCGCCGGCATGGACGGCCCCGGGGCGGTGCCGATATGCTCGCCGCTTTGGGGGGTTCATGCAGTTGCGCTGGCTGGTTCTTCTTCCGCTGCTTGTGGGCACCGTGCTGCCGGCCCGTGCGGCGGACGCCGTGGTGCAGGTGGTGCGCGCGGCCTTCGGCACCTTCGAGGTCGAGTCGCCCCGCGAGATCCGTTTCGTCGAGTCGGCGCGCGTGCCGCTGCGGGTCGATCAGCGCTACGGCTGGGTGATCACGCTCGACACCGACCTGCGCGCGATCCGCTGGCGCGAGGAGTTCACGCTGCCCCAGGCGCCGGCCACCTGGGGCCCGGCCGAGTCCGCCGGCACCCGCCCGCTGGCCCGCGACCCGGCCACCGCGGTGACCGAGCGCGAGGCCGCGATCGTCGACGGGCTGATCTACAACATGTGGTCGGTGGCCGCGGGCGATCCGGCCGGGCGCCACACCCTGAAGGTCTTCGCGGCCGATCAGCTGCTGGCCACCTTCCAGTTCGACCTGCAATGATCGCGCCCGACGAGCTGCAGTTCATCGCCATCCGCGCCCAGGGCCCCGGCGGGCAGAACGTCAACAAGGTGTCCTGCGCGGTGCACCTGCGCTTCGACATCCGCGCCTCCTCGCTGCCGGAGGCGGTCAAGGAGCGGCTGCTGCAGTCGCCCGATCACCGGGTCAGCCGCGAGGGCGTCGTCGTCATCAAGGCGCAGACCTCGCGCAGCCTGGAGCAGAACAAGCTCGAGGCGATCGCGCGGCTGCAGTCGCTGGTGACCGAGGCCGCGCGGGTGCTGCCGCCGCGCAAGGCCACGAAGCCGACGCGCGGCTCGCAGCGCCGCCGGCTCGAGGCCAAGTCGCAGCGCGGCGAGATCAAGGCCGGTCGGGGCAAGGTCGGCTGGTGAGCTGACGCGCGGCGCGGCGCGGGCGGGTCGCCCCCGCGGCCGGGGCCGGCACAATGCCGCCCATGAGTCCTGATTGTCCGAACCCGGCCCTGCCGGCGACGCTGCCCGCCGACGCCCCTTCGCCCGAGCAGGAGGCCGGCGCCGTTCCCGCCCGCCGCCCCAGCGAGGCGCAGCAGCGCCACGACCGCCTGATGCGCGAGATCGAGCCGCTGCGCGAGCGGCTGCAGCAGTGGCAGCAGTGCGAGAGCCGCTATCACGAGCGGGTCGCGCGCGAGCTGCAGCCCGAGCTCAAGCGCTGGTGCGAGCGGCTGCGCGAGCTGGCGCTGCGCCTGGAGGAGGCGCTGCACCTCGATCCGCCGCCGGGCAAGCCGATCGGCCGCACGGCGCGGCTGCAGGCCCACCGCTGGATGCTGTCGCTGGCCGCGGCGGTGCTGGCCGAGCGGCCGGACGACGCCGAGATGCTGGCGCTGCGCGCCCGCCACCAGGACGAAGAAAGCGCCGAGCCTGACGAGGACGGCGACGAGGAGGCTGCCATCCCGGCCGAGGATCCCGACGACGGCCTGGAGCCCTGGGAGCGCGAGGCCGCCCGCCGCCGCGCCCAGGCCGAGGCCAGCCGCCAGGCCGCCAAGCAGGGCCGCAAGGCCCAGGCCGAGCGCGAGCGCCGCGAGCGCCACGGCGGGCGCACCGCCAGCGCCGGTGCGGCCTCGCTGCGCGAGGTCTACCGCCGTCTGGCCAGCCGGCTGCACCCGGACCGCGAGCCCGACGAGGCCGAGCGCGCGCGCAAGACCGCGTTGATGCAGCAGGCCAACCAGGCCTACGCCGCCGGCGACCTGCTGGCGCTGCTGGAGCTGCAGCGCCTCCACCTGCCCGAGCCGGTGGCCGCGCCGGTGGTGGCCGCCGCGGCCGCCGGGGGCGACGAGGAGGCGCGGCTGCGCGACCTGATCGCGTTGCTGGGCGCGCAGCGCGAGCGCCTGCAGGCCGAGCTCGACGAGATGGTGCGCCGCTTCGCGGTGCTGCGCCCGGACCTGCCGGCGCGGGCCGACACGATCACGCCGCAGCTGATCGAGACGCTGCTCGGCACCGAGATCCGCGAGCTGCGTGCGCGCGTCACCGCGCTGGACCGCGATCTGGGCTATTGCCGGGACCGCAGCATGATCGGCGCGTGGCTGCGGGCGTTCGCATGAGGCGGCTCGGCGGGTGGTGTTCAGGGCGCGTGGTCGGGGCCGTGCTGGCGGGGGTCGGTGCGGCGACGGTGGCCATGGCTGCCGCACCGGTGGCGGGGCCTGGCGGCGATTTTTCCCGGCATGTGCCGCCGGGCTGGCGTCTGCTGTCCTCCGTCACCGGCGATCTCGACGGAGACGGCCGCGAGGATGCGGCCCTGGTGCTCGAGAAGACCGATGCGGCGCGGCGACAGTCCAATCCGGGCTTGGGCGCGCCCGAGCTGAACCTCAATCCGCGCCGGCTGCTGGTGCTGATGCAGGTCGGGCCGGGCGAGCGGGTGCTGTTGCGCCGCGACGGCCTGCTGCCGAGCGAGAACGATGCCGAGTCGCCTTGCCTGGCCGATCCGCTCGACGGCGGCGGGGTGACGATGCCGCCGGGGCGGCTGGTGCTGGAGCTGCAGCACTGGACGAGCTGCGGCAGCTACGGCGCTGGCCAGGAGCAGTTCATCTTCCGGCTGGAAGGCGCACGGCTGCGGCTGATCGGCCATGAGCGCAGCGAGTTCTCTCGCGCCAGCGGCGAGCAGACCGAGGTCAGCACCAACCTGCTGACCGGCCAGCGCAAGACGGTCGAGGGCCTGAATGTCTTCGAGCGCAGCAGCACGGCGCGCACGCGCTGGCAGCGGCTGGGCACGCTGGCGCCGGTCTTCCTGGACACGCTGGACCGGGCGCAGCTGGCCTGCGAGCCGCCGCCGGCCGCGTCGCCCGCCACGCCGCCGGTCTGGTGCCGCTGAGCCGGGGCCCCGCGTCCGTGCTCAGGGCCCGTCGGCCACCGCACGCGCCAGCGCGGCCACCGAGCAGGGCGCCGAGCCCTCGGCCTTGTTGTTGATGGTGACCAGCACCGGATGCCCGGCCGCGGCGGTGCCGCGCATGATGCGCGCCAGCGCCTCGCGGGTGGCCGGGTCCGGATCGACCAGCCGGTCGAAGGGCGCGTAGCCGGCCTTGGCGGTCTCGTAGCCGTGCGCGCCGTGGCGCCGGTGCAGGTTCCAGCGGCAGACGAAGGCGCCGGGCCACATCGCGCGCAGCAGCGGCAGCTGTGCCTCGATCGGCGGCAGCCGCGGGTGCAGGCCCAGGCAGTAGCGCGCGCCGGCGGCCTTCAGCACATCGCGGAAGGCGGGCACCAGCCATTCCGGATCGCGCACCTCGACCGCGATCACCGCCTCCGGGGCCTGCGGCGCCAGCGCCGGCAGCGCGTCGAGCAGATGCGCCAGCCGCCGCAGCAGCGCCGGCAGGTCGGCCTTCAGCGCGCCGGGCAGCGGCCCGATCTCGATCACCAGCGCGCCGGCTCGTGTGCCCAGGCCTTCGAGCGCCGGCTGCACGAACTGTTCGCGGGTCAGCGCCGGATCCAGGAAGGTGGGGTTGAGCGCGACCGGCCGGCCTCCGGCGTCGCGCTGGGCGCCGTCGCTGATCAGCGCCGGGGCCTTGACGATGAAGCGGAAGTCCTGCGGCACCTGCGCGGCCAGCGCGGCGAACTGCGCCGCCGTCATCGGCCGGTAGTGGCTGCGGTCGAGGCTGACGGTGCGCAGCAGCGGGTGGCAGGCGTAGGCGCCCAGGCCCTCGCGGGCCAGCGTGGCCTCGTCGGGCTGGCCGGCCCAGACCAGGCCGCTCCAGCCGGGAAAGCTCCAGGACGAGGTGCCCAGCCTCAGTGAGGGCGGCAGATCGGCCGCCAGCGCCCGCAGCGCGGGGTCGACCGGAGCCGGCACGACGCGGGGCGCATCGGCAAAGAGGCTGTCTTGCAGAAGGGTGCTCATGCGGAAGTGTCACCGGCGTCAACGATCCGGTTTCATGCGGGGGATTTCAGTGCAAGAATGAAAGAACCTTTTGCCTGACGTCTTCATGGCCTCCTTCGGTCCCGATCCTGTTCCGGCCAGTGATCTTCCGACTTTCCGGGTGCACTGGCTGGTGACGCTGAATCACCGCAACCGCAGCCTCGGTTTCGCGCTGCTGTGGCTGGTGATGGCGGCGCAGATGCGCGACCATGCGGCGTCCGGTGCGCTGGCCTGGACGCTGCTGACGCTGCATCTGCTGGTGCTGCCGCAGCTCATGTACTGGCGGGCGCGTCGCGCGAACGTGCCGCGCGAGGCCGAGGTCGGCCACATGCTGCTCGATGCGCTGCTGTGCGGGGCCTGGGTGGGCTGGCTGGGCGCGCCGCTGTGGATCACGGCGCTGACCTTCGTGTGCACCACCGTCAACCTGATGGGCTTTCGCGGTCTGGCCGGAGCGCTCAAGGCGGCCGGGCTCTATCTGGCCGGGGCGCTGACGGTCGGCTTCGGGCTGGGCATCGAGCCGACGCTGCACACCGATGTGCTCGCCACGCTGCTGGCGCTGGCCACGCTGGAGGTCTACCTGCTGGGCTTCGCCTGGGGCGCCTGCCAGCGTGCGCTGCAGCTGCACCGCACGCGCGCCCAGCTCGCCGAGCGCGAGGTCGACCTGCGCCGCCGGCTCGACGAGATCGCCGCGCTGCAGCACCGCCTGGCCGAGCAGGCCCGGCGCGACCCGCTCACCGGCCTGCACAACCGGCGCTTCCTGTCGGAGCGCATGCTGGCGCAGGCCGGCGCACCGGCGCAGCCGATCGGGGTGATGCTGATCGACATCGACCACTTCAAGCAGGTCAACGACACCCACGGCCACCTGGTGGGCGACCGGGTGCTGCAGGCGGTGGCGCGGCTGCTCGACATGCAGCAGGGCGGCGAGGCCGAGGTGGTGTGCCGCTACGGCGGCGAGGAGTTCCTGCTGCTGCTGCCCGACCGGGGCGCGGCGCGCATGCGCGCGCTGGCCGAGCGGCTGCGGGTCGAGGCCGAGTCGCTGCGGGTGTTCCCGTCGCCGGGCGGCGCCGGGCTCGGGGTGACGCTGTCCATCGGCTGGGCCAGCGGGCAGGGCGAGCCGCTCGAGCGGCTGATCGAGCGCGCCGACCGGGCGCTCTACCGCGCCAAGCAGGGCGGGCGCAACCGGGTGGAGTGCGGCCTGGGCTGATCGGTCGGGCGCCGGGGTCCGTATCATCGGCGCATGTCCGAGTCCCTCTTCACGCCCGCCGACGAGCGCGCGATGCGCCTGGCGCTCGACCAGGCCCTCAATGCCGCGCTGATCGGCGAGGTGCCGGTCGGCGCGGTGATCCTGCGCGACGGCCAGCTCATCGCCACCGGCTACAACCGCCCGATCACCACCCACGACCCGAGCGCGCACGCCGAGATGGTGGCGCTGCGCCACGCCGCCGAGCTGCTCGAGAACTACCGCCTGCCCGACTGCGAGCTGTTCGTGACGCTCGAGCCCTGCGCGATGTGCGCGATGGCGCTGATGCACGCGCGCCTCAAGCGCGTGGTCTTCGGCGCCTGGGATCCGAAGACCGGCTCGGCCGGCTCGGTGATCGACCTGTTCGCGCAGCCGCAGCTCAACCACCACACCGCGGTGCAGGGCGGCCTGCTGGCCGAGCCCTGCGGCGATCTGCTGCGCGAGTTCTTCGCCCGGCGCCGTGCCGAGCAGAAGGCGCAGCGCCAGCGCGAGCGCGAGGCGCTGGCCGGCCTGCAGGTGCCGGCGGCCGAGCTGCCCGCCATCCCGGCCGGCGAGGCGCTCGAGCTCGACGCCGCCCAGCTGGTCGACCTGAACGACCTGACCTCCTTCTCCGACCTGGGATTCAAGCCATGAGCCTGAGCGAACCTGTCGTCAGCGCGGCCCGGCCGACGCTGACCCTCTACAGCCCC
>JAUPTP010000119.1 GCA_030918015.1 Pseudomonadota bacterium | reverse complement strand
ATGGAAGACTTCGGCCCGACGGTCGAGGACGTGCGCAAGGGCCTGATCGGCAAGATCGGCGAGAACATGACCATCCGCCGCTTCAAGCGCTACGAGGGTGGCGGCGCGCTGGCCCACTACCTGCACGGCGTGCGCATCGGCGTGATCGTCGAGTACACCGGTGACGCCGTCGCCGCCAAGGACGCCGCGATGCACATCGCCGCGATGAAGCCGGCGGCGCTGTCGTCGGCCGAAGTCTCGGCCGAGCTGGTCGAGAAGGAGCGCAAGATCGCCGCCGAGAAGGCTGCCGAGTCGGGCAAGCCGGCCGAGATCGTCGCCAAGATGGTCGAAGGCTCGGTGGCGAAGTTCCTGAAGGAGGTCTCGCTGCTCGACCAGGTCTTCGTGAAGGCCGCCGACGGCAAGCAGACCGTGGGCGCCTACCTGAAGGCCGCCGGCACCTCGCTGGCCGGCTTCACGATGTTCGTCGTCGGCGAAGGCATCGAGAAGAAGCAGGACGACTTCGCCGCCGAAGTGGCCGCGCAGGTCGCCGCCGCCTCCAAGGCCTGATCGGCCTGACGGATGCGTGCCCGGCCGGTCCGGGGCGCATCCACTCGGGTGACGAGGGGCTGTGGCATCTCGTCACCCAGCTGCCCTAAACTCGCGAGATCGTTTTTTCCGCTTATATCGAGGTCACTGCATGCCCGCATACAAACGCATCCTTCTGAAGCTCTCCGGCGAGGCCCTGATGGGCGATGACGCCTATGGCATCAACCGCGCGACCATCGTGCGCATGGTGCGCGAGGTCCAGGAAGTGACGGCGCTCGGATGCGAGGTGGCGGTGGTGATCGGCGGCGGGAACATCTTCCGCGGCGTGGCCGGCGGGGCGGTGGGCATGGACCGCGCCACCGCCGACTACATGGGCATGCTCGCCACCGTGATGAACTCGCTCGCCCTGGCCGACACGATGCGCCAGGAAGGCATGACCGCGCGCGTCATGTCGGCGCTGAGCATCGACCAGGTGGTCGAGCCCTATGTGCGCCCGAAGGCGCTGCAATACCTCGAAGAGGGCAAGGTGGTCGTCTTCGCCGGCGGCACCGGCAACCCCTTCTTCACCACCGACACGGCTGCTGCGCTGCGCGGGGCCGAGATCGGTGCGCAGATCATGCTGAAGGCGACCAAGGTCGATGGCGTCTACACCGCGGACCCGAAGAAGGATCCGTCGGCCACCCGCTACGCGACCCTGACCTTCGACGAGGCGATCGGCCGCAACCTGGCCGTGCTGGACGCGACCGCGTTCGCGCTGTGCCGCGACCAGAAGCTGCCGATCAAGGTGTTCTCGATCTTCAAGCCGGGCGCCCTGAAGCGGGTGGTCCTGGGCGAGGACGAGGGCACGCTGGTCCACGTCTGACCTCAATCCGCTGTCAACGCGACCCGCGCAGGAGCACACGATGAGCATTGCCGACATCAAGAAGAACGCCGACGCCAAGATGGCCAAGTCCATCGAGGCCTTCAAGAACGAACTGCAGAAGATCCGCACCGGTCGCGCCCACCCCGGCATCCTCGACCAGGTGCAGGTCGAGTACTACGGCTCGATGCTGCCGATCAGCCAGGTCGCCAATGTCTCGCTGATCGATGCGCGCACCATCAGCGTCCAGCCCTGGGAAAAGGGCCTGGGCGCCAAGATCGAGAAGGCCATCCGCGAGTCGGACCTGGGCCTGAACCCCTCGTCGATGGGCGACCTGATCCGCGTGCCGCTGCCCGCGCTGACCGAGGAGCGCCGCAAGGAGCTGACCAAGGTGGTGCGCAACGCCGGCGAAGACGCCCGCGTGGCCGTGCGCAACCTGCGCCGCGATGCCAACGAGCAGGCCAAGAAGCTGCTCAAGGACAAGCTGATCTCCGAAGACGACGAGCGCCGCTCGAACGACGACATCCAGAAGCTGACGGACCGCACGATCGCCGAGGTCGACAAGCTGGTCCAGGCCAAGGAAGCCGAGGTCATGGCGGTCTGACGCGATGGCTGCCGCCCCGAAGTCGGCCAAGCCGGCCATCCCGCGCCACATCGCCATCGTCATGGATGGCAACGGGCGCTGGGCCAACAAGCGCTTCATGCCGCGCATCGTCGGTCACAAGTACGGCGTCGATTCGCTGATCCGCGCGATCAACGCCTGTGCCGACCGCGGCGTCGAGTACATGACGGTCTTCGCCTTCTCGTCGGAGAACTGGAAACGTCCCGACGAGGAGGTCTCCGGCCTGATGAACCTGGTGCTGACCGCGGTGGCGAAGTACCTGGCCAAGCTGTCCGCGCTGGGCGTGCGCATCCGCATCATCGGCGACCGGGCGGCGGTGTCCGAGAAGGTGCGCGCGGCCTGGGAACATGCCGAGCGCACCACCGAGGCCAACACCCGCATCACGCTGTCGGTGGCCTTCAACTACGGCGGCCGCTGGGACATCGTGCAGGCGGTGCGCCGCGCGGTGGCCGACGGCGTGCCGGCCGAGCGGGTCGACGAGGCGCTGCTGTCGAGCTACATGTCCATGGCCTATGCGCCGGACCCCGACCTGTTCATCCGCACCGGCGGCGAGGTGCGCATCTCCAACTTCCTGCTCTGGCAGGTGGCCTACTCGGAGTTCCACTTCACCGATTGTCTGTGGCCGGACTTCGACGAGCGCGAGATCGACCGGGCGATCGCCGCCTACGCCTCGCGCGACCGCCGCTACGGTGGCGTGAAGACCGACATCTCCGCTTCCGGCGAGAAGATCACGCTGGCGCCCGACGCCTGACCTCCTGAAGGGCGCATCCCGCATGCTCAAGCAGCGCATCATCACCGCAGTGCTCATGCTGCTGGTGCTCCTTCCGGCGCTGTGCGCGCAGGTTCTCTGGCCTTTTGCGCTGCTGACGCTGGTGATGATCGCCGCGGCGGGCTGGGAGTGGTTCCGGCTCAACGGCGCGTCCGGCGTCCCGGCGCTGGTCGGTGGCGTGGTGGTCGCCGCCGGCTCGGCTGCGATGTGGCAGGCCGGCTGGATCGGCCACACGCCGGCCGTCATCTGGCAGCTCGCGCTGCCGCTGTGGGTGCTCGGTGGCGCCTGGGTGCTGCGCCGTGGCGTCTCGTCCTGGCCGCAGGCTCCGTCGCTGCTGCGCCTGGCCGGCGGCGTGCTGCTGCTGTGGCTGGCCTGGCTGGCGATCGCCGAGGAGCGCGCTCGCGGCCTGAATTTCCTGCTGTCGGTCTTCTGCCTGGTCTGGACGGCCGACATCGCCGCCTACTTCAGCGGCCGGGCCTTCGGCCGGCGCAAGCTCGCGCCCTCGATCAGTCCGGGCAAGAGCTGGGAGGGCGTCTGGGGCGGCATGGCCGGCGTGCTGGCGCTGGCGCTGGCCTGGATCGCCTTCGACCGTCAGGGGCTGGCCGACGGCCCGAGCCTGTACACGCTGCTGCTGGCGCGCGGCGGCCCGCTCGGCCTGGTCGTCGCCTGCCTGTTCCTGGCCGCGCTGAGCGTGGTCGGCGACCTGTTCGAATCCCTGGTCAAGCGCAGTGCCGGCGCCAAGGACAGCAGCGCGCTGCTGCCTGGCCACGGCGGCGTGCTCGACCGCATCGATGCCCTGCTGCCGGTGTGTCCGCTGGCGCTTGCCCTGATCTCCGCATGACCGCATCCCTGAACGCTCCGGCGGGCGCGCCGCGCCACCGCGTCACCGTGCTCGGCTCGACCGGCTCGATCGGCACCAACACGCTCGACGTGCTGGCCCGCCATCCCGACCGCTACGAGGTCTTCGCGCTGAGCGCGCACAGCCGGGTGGACGCGCTGGCGGCGCAGTGCGCGCGCTGGCGCCCGCGCTTCGCGGTGATGCCCACGGCCGAGCTGGGTCGTGCGCTCTCCGATCGCCTGCGCGCCGAGGGTCTGCCCACCGAGGTGCTGACCGGCGCGGCCGCGCTCGAGCAGGTGGCGGCGCACCCGGAGGTCGACAGCGTGATGGCGGCCATCGTCGGCGCGGCCGGCCTGCCGCCGTGCCTGGCGGCGGCGCGCGCGGGCAAGCGGCTGCTGCTGGCCAACAAGGAGGCGCTGGTCGTCGGCGGCCAGCTCTTCATGGATGCGGTGCGCGAGGGCGGCGCCATGCTGCTGCCGATCGACAGCGAGCACTCGGCGATCTTCCAGTGCCTGCCCGAGGATCGCGCGAGCTGGGCGCAGCGCATCGACCACATCGTGCTGACCGCCTCGGGCGGCCCGTTCCGCCAGCGCGACCCCGCCACGCTGCGCGAGGTCACGCCCGAGCAGGCCTGCGCGCACCCGAACTGGGTGATGGGCCGCAAGATCTCGGTCGACTCGGCCACGATGATGAACAAGGCGCTCGAGGTGATCGAGGCGCGCTGGCTCTTCGATCTCCAGCCGCGGCAGGTGAGGGTGGTGATCCATCCGCAGAGCATCATCCACTCGATGGTGGTCTGCCGCGACCGCTCGGTGCTGGCGCAGCTGGGCACGCCCGACATGCGCGTGCCGATCGCCTACGGCCTGTCCTGGCCGGAGCGCATCGAGTCCGGCGCCGAGCTGCTCGACTTCCTGGCGCTGAAGGCGCTGACCTTCGAGGAGGCCGACGCCGCGCGCTTCCCCGGCCTGCAGCTGGCCTGGACCGCGCTGGAGGCCGCCCCCGGCAGCACCGCGGTGCTCAACGCCGCCAACGAGATCGCGGTCGAGGCCTTCCTGGCCGGTCGGCTGCGCTTCGACCGCATTCACGCGGTCAATGCCGGCACGCTGGAGTCGCTGTCGATTCCCGCCGGCGCGGCCGGCTCGCTCGAGGGGCTGCTGGCGCTCGATGCCCAGGCGCGCGGCCATGCCGCTGAACTCGTCGCCCGCCTGGGCGTCTGAGTCCGCATGAACACCCTGATCGCCTTCCTCGTCACGCTGGGCGTGCTGATCGTCGTCCACGAATGGGGCCACTACCGCATGGCCCGGGCGTGCGGCGTCAAGGTGCTGCGCTTCTCGATCGGCTTCGGCAAGACGGTCTGGGAGCGCCGCATCGGCGAGACCGAGTGGGCGCTGGGCCTGCTGCCGCTGGGCGGCTATGTGCGCATGCTCGACGAGCGCGAGGGCCCGGTGGCGCCGCATGAGCTCGACCGCGCCTTCAACCGCAAGCCGCTCGGCCAGCGCGCGGCCATCGTCGCCGCCGGTCCGCTGGCCAACCTGGTGCTGGCGGTGCTGCTGTACGCGGCCTCGTCGTGGATCGGCACCCAGGAGCCGCGCGCGGTGGTGGGCACGCCGCCGGCCGGCAGCGTGGCCGAGCAGGCCGGGCTCAAGGCCGGAGACTGGGCCCGGCGCTGGTCTGCGGCCGACGAGGAGGCCTGGCAGGACATCGATTCCCTGACCGACCTGCGCTGGCAGGCCACCAGCGCGGCGCTCGACCGCCGCGACCTGCGCCTGGAGCTGACCCGCGCCGACGGCGGCGGGCGCCACGAGATCCGTCTGCCGCTGGCCACGCTCGAGGCCAGCGAGGCCGATGCGGCCCTGATCCGGCGCATCGGCATCGGCGCGGCCTACTCCGAGCCGGTGCTGGGCGAGCTGGTGCCCGCCGGCCCGGCCGCGCGCGCCGGCCTCATGCAGGGCGACCGCGTGCTGCGCGTGGACGGCCGCGAGATCGTCGATGCCGCGGCCTTGCGTGCGCTGATCCGCGAGTCCGGCCGCCAGGGCGAGCCGGCGCTGCAGCAGTGGGTCGTCGAGCGCGCCGGCAGCGTGCGGACGCTGGCGGTGCGCCCGGTGCGCGTGCTCGAGCGCGACCAGGCCTTCGGCCGCATCGAGGCGGTGGTGGGCACGCCGCCGGCGACCGATCTGGTGCGGCTCGACCTGCTCGAGGGCCTGGTGCGCGGGGTCGAGCGCACCTGGGACATGTCGATGCTGTCGCTGACGATGTTCGGCCGCATGATCATCGGCGAGGCCTCGGTGAAGAACCTCAGCGGCCCGCTGACGATCGCCGACTATGCGGGCCAGTCCGCCCACCTCGGCCTGGCCTACTACCTGGGCTTCCTGGCGGTGGTGAGCGTCAGTCTCGGGGTGCTCAACCTGCTGCCGCTGCCCATGCTCGACGGCGGACACCTCCTGTATTATCTGATCGAGGGTGCCATCGGCCGCCCGATCCCCGACGTGTGGATCGCTCGGCTGCAGCGCGGGGGCCTGACGGTGATCCTGCTGATGATGTCTCTCGCCCTGTACAACGACGTGGCCCGCTACCTGGGCCTGCACTGATCGCATGCGCGTACCCGCCTTCCTCCCCGTCTCCTCCCCCCGAGCCTGCGCCGTGGCGCTGTTCCTGGCCGGCGCCGCCCTGCCGGCCCTGGCGGTGGCGCCGTTCACCCTCAAGGACATCCGCGTCGAGGGCCTGCAGCGCACCGAGGCCGGCACGGTGTTCGCGTCGCTGCCCTTCCGCGTCGGCGACACCTACAGCGACGAGAAGGGCGCGGCCGCACTGCGCGCGCTCTTCGCCACCGGCCTGTTCAAGGACGTGCGCATCGAGATCGACGGGGCGGTGGCCGTCATCGTCGTCGAGGAGCGCTCGGTGGTCGGCAAGGTCGACTTCACCGGCACCAGCGAGTTCGACCGCGAGACGCTGCTCAAGGCGCTCAAGGACATCGGCGTGGCCGAGGGCCAGCCCTTCGACAAGGCGCAGGCCGACCGGGCCGAGCAGGAGCTCAAGCGCCAGTACCTGACCCGCAGCCTCTACGGCGCCGAGGTGGTCACCACCATCACCCCGGTCGACCGCAACCGGGTCAACGTGACCTTCGCGGTGACCGAGGGCGGCATCGCGCGCATCCGCGAGATCCGCATCACCGGCAACGAGGCCTTCTCGGAGGGCACGCTGCTCGGTCAGCTCGATCTGACCACCGGCGGCCTGATGACCTGGTACACCAAGAGCGACCGCTACTCGCGGGCCAAGCTCAACGCCGATCTGGAGACGCTGCGGGCGTGGTACCTGAACCGCGGCTACCTCGAGTTCAACGTC
>JAUPTP010000118.1 GCA_030918015.1 Pseudomonadota bacterium | reverse complement strand
AGCCGGCTGCGGTCGGGCTCGGATCGCACCGGCCTGTTCGATGCGCTGACGGTGCGGTGGATCGCGCTGAGCCTGGCCCTGGCCGGGGCGCGGGCCGCGCTGCTGCTGCATCTGGGCGCGGTCGGCCTGGCCCTGGGCCTGATCGCTTCGCTCTACCTGCATGGCCTGGCCTGGGATTACCGCGTCGGCTGGTCGAGCACCTTCCTGGAGGCGCCGGCGGTGCACCGGCTGCTGTCGGTGCTGTTCGAGCCGGCCTCGGCCCTGTTCGGGCTGCCGCTGCCGGAGGTCGAGGCGCTGGCGGCCCTGCGCGTCACCGATCTGGCCACGCCGGCCACGGTGCCGCGGGCCGGAGACGATTCCGCCGCAGTGTGGATTCACCTCTGGGCCGGCACGCTGCTGCTGCTGGTGGTGCTGCCGCGCGCCGTGCTGGCGGCGCTGGCGGGGCTGCAGGCCGCCTGGCGGGCCCGGCGCATCGCGCTGCCGCTGGACGATCCCTGTTTCCGCGAGCTGCTCGGCCAGCGCCGCCGCGAGGTGGCCCGCCCGGTGCTGCTGCCCTACGCGCAGCCGGTCGAGGCCGATCGCGTGGCCGCGCTGACCGACCTGCTGCGCCAGCATCTGGGCGAGACGCTGACCCTGCAGGTCGCGCCGGTGCGTGCCTACGGCAGCGAGGACGAGACGGCGCTGCAGGCCTCGGTGGCGGGCTCGCCCTCGCTGCTGCTGCCCTGCTTCGATCTGGCGGCCACGCCCGAGTCCGAGGTGCACGGGCGCTGGCTGCGCGCCCTGATGACGGCCGCGGCCCCCGGCGGGCGGCCCGGCCCGGATCTGCTTGTCCTGGTGGAGGAGAGCGGGTTCGCCGCCCGGTTCGGCGCCAGCGCGCCCGAGCGGCTGCTCCAGCGCCGCCAGGCCTGGCGTGCGCTGGTCGGCTCGCTCGGCCTGGGATGCCTGGTGCTGCACGAGGGCCGCATCGCCGCCTCGGACGAGGCCAGCCGCGATGCGCTGGCCGGGCTGGTCGGTCTGGCCGGCACGGAGCGTGCGGCATGAGCGCCGGACCGACGGCCGGCACGCTGGCGCTGACCCTGGTCTCGCACACCAACATCGGCAAGACCACGCTGGCGCGCACGCTGCTCGGCCGCGATGTCGGCGTGGTGCGCGACGCCACCCATGTCACCGAATTCGCCGATGCGCATCCGCTGATCGTGACGCCCGAGGGCGAGCGGCTGATGCTCTGGGACACGCCGGGCTTCGGCGACAGCGTGCGGCTGGCGCGGCGCATGCGTCAGTCGGGCACGCCGCTGGGCTGGCTGCTCGGCCAGGTCTGGGACCGCTGGCGCGACCGCGCCTTCTGGGCCAGCCAGCAGGCGCTGCGCAACGTGCGCGACGAGGCCGACGTGGCGCTCTACCTGGTGAGCGCGGCCGAGTCGCCCGAGGCGGCCGGCTATGTCGAGCCCGAGATGGAGCTGCTGGCCTGGACCGGCCTGCCGGTGATCGTGCTGCTCAACCAGCTCGGCGCGCCGGACGACCCGGAGCGGCAGCAGGCCGAGCTCGAGCGCTGGCGCACCCGTCTGCAGGCGATGCCGGCGGTGCGCGCGGTGCTGCCGCTCGATGCCTTCTCGCGCTGCTGGGTGCAGGAGCTGGTGCTGCTGCGCGAGATCGAGCAGGTGCTGCCCGAGGCGCGCCGGCCGCTGATGGCCCGCCTGCGCGCGGCCGGTCGCCAGGAGCGCCTGCAGCGGCTCGATGCCTCTGCCCGGCTGCTGGCGGCCAGCCTGGCGCGCCTGGCCGCGATGGTGCAGCCGGTCGAGGAGGCCGGCATGCTGCGCGGTCTGGTGCGCCAGGTCGGCGGCGCGCTGGGCCTGGGGTCGGTGCAGGAGACGCCGCTGCAGCAGGCGGGCCGCGAACTGCTCGCGCGGCTCGACAGCGAGGTGCGCGCCAGCACCTCGGACCTGCTGCACCTGCATGCGCTGGAGGGTCAGGCGCAGGCCGACGAGATCCTGGGGCAGGTCGGCCAGGCCTTCGATCACCAGGCGCGGGTCGCGCCGGCGCCGGCGGCCCTGGTCGGCGGGCTGGTCTCCGGGGCACTGGCCGGGCTCGGGGCGGATCTGGCCAGCGGCGGTCTGACCCTGGGCGGCGGGCTGATCGCCGGCGGTCTCATGGGGGCGCTGGGCGCGGCCGGGCTGGCCCATGGGCTCAACCTGGTGCGCGGGCGCGACGGCAGCCGACTCACCTGGCAGCCCCAGGCCCTCGAGGCGCTGCTCGGCCATGCCCTGCTGCGCTATCTGGCGGTCGCGCATTTCGGGCGAGGTCGCGGCGAGTGGGCCGCCCCGGCCTCGCCGGCGTCGTGGCGCACGGCCGCCGAGCGGGCGCTGGCGAGCCGGCGCGCCGCGCTGGACGAGGCCTGGGCCGAGCGCGAGGACATCGAGGCCACCACCGGGCGGCTGCAGGTCCTGATCGAGGGGGCGCTGCGCGAGGTGCTGGTTTTTCTGCATCCGGCCGTGGCCGGAGAACTGGCCGGGGAACTGGCCGTTCCGGGCCGATCTTCTTGAGGTTTCTCTCCCTTGTCAGGGGGATGATGATCCGGCGTCACTCGAAACATCGTCTTTCGATCCGGGGCGTGCGCCACCGCCTGCTCCGCGTCCACGCAGGAGCCTCCATGGATACCCGTCGCCCCGGTCTGTCGATCTCGAAACGGCTCGCACTGGCCTTTGCGCTGCTGACCTTGCTGCTGCTGGCGGTCGCCACGACCGCGGTGGTCCAGATGCGGCAGCTGGATCAGCGGCGCGCCGACATCACGGACAACTGGCTGCCCAGCATCCAGAAGGTCAACCAGATGCGTGCCCGCCTGCAGGAGCTGCGCACGCTCGACACCATGCATGTGCTGACGACCGACGACGCGGCGATGGCGGGGCTCGAGCAGCGCATGAAGCCGATCATCCAGGCCTTCAACGAGGTGCATGACGACTACACCCGGCTGATCAGCAGCGACGAGGAGCGCCGTCTGCACGACGCCTTCATGCTGGACCTGAAGAAGGGGCTGGAGGTGCGCGAGCAGACCCTGGCGCTGTCGCGGCGCAACGAGAACGACGCGGCCCGCAAGCTCATCGAGGGCGAGGGCGAGCAGGCCTTCGTGCAGGCGATGCAGACCCTTCAGAAGCTCATCGATCTCAATGCGGCCGGCGCGACCCAGGCGGCCGCGGTCAGTGCCCAAGCCTCCCGCGATGGGCTGGCGACGGTGATGGTCGGCTCGCTGATCGCGCTGCTGGCGTCGGTGACGATGGCCTGGCGCCTGATCCGGTCGATCACCGCGCCGCTGCACGAGGCGGTCCACATTGCCGATCGCATCGCCGCCGGTGACCTGACGGTGCCGATCCGGGCCCAGGCGAGTGACGAGACCGGCCAGCTGCTCGATGCGCTGGGTCGCATGCAGGACCGGCTGGTCGAGATCGTCGGCACGGTGCGCGGCAATGCCGAGCTGGTCGCGTCGGCCAGCCAGGAGATCGCCCAGGGCAACCAGGACCTGAGCCGCCGCACCGAGGACCAGGCCAGCGCGCTGCAGCAGACCGCCGCGACGATGGAGCAGCTCGGCTCGACCGTGCGCCACAACGCCGAGAACGCCCGCGAGGCCAGCACGCTGGCCAGCCAGGCCAACCACGCCGCGCAGCGTGGCGGCGAAGTCACCACCCAGGTGGTCGACACGATGCGCTCGATCAACGAGAGCTCGAAGAAGATCGCCGACATCATCAGCGTGATCGACGGCATCGCCTTCCAGACCAACATCCTGGCGCTGAACGCGGCGGTGGAGGCTGCGCGCGCCGGCGAGCAGGGCCGGGGCTTTGCGGTGGTGGCCACCGAGGTGCGCAACCTCGCGCAGCGCTCGGCCTCGGCCGCGCGCGAGATCAAGACGCTGATCACCGACAGCGTCTCCCGCGTCGAGCAGGGCTCGCATCTGGTCGATCAGGCCGGCGAGAACATGACGCAGATCGTCGACAACATCCGCCATGTCGGCGAGATGATCGAGCGGGTCAGCCTGGCCAGCCAGGAGCAGAGCACCGGCGTCGGCCAGGTCGGCCAGGCGGTCACGCAGATGGACCAGACCACGCAGCAGAACGCCGCGCTGGTCGAGCAGAGCGCGGCGGCGGCCGACAGCCTGCGCCAGCAGGCTCAGCAGATGGTCCAGGCGATGGCGGTCTTCCGCCTGGCGCGCGACGGCATCTCGGCCTGAGGCCTCGGAAGAACTGCGGGTGGGGGGGAGTCGTGCGGGGCGTGCCCGGGGGGGCTCTTCACGCCGGGAACGGCCGGGGCGCGGTCTGACGATTCCGGGTCTGCGACACACTGTCGCGCATCAGGTCCATGACTTCCCTTGATGACCGGTCCATCGTCATGCCGGCTCGCGCTGCGCGATCCCGGCGTGAAGAGTCTGGTGCATCTTAGTAGTGCACTTTGTCTCGGATGTGACGCAGATTAAGAAGAGCGTTCGAAAATGCGACGCTCCTTGGTGCATCGGGGCGTGTTGGGTCGTGGCGGACGATCTGGCCGAAGCGGGTGCCGGCCCGGTCGGCGGCCAGGTCGTTGAAGCTGAAGCCGCTGCCGTCGCGCGAGTCGGCGACCTCCTTGTACAGGCCGATCGTGTCGGACAGGCGCCCGCCCCCTTCGGCCGCCAGCACGGCCGAGATCAGGAAGTGCATCGCGAAGTCGATGCGCCCGCGCAGCAGCACGCTGCGGGCGGGCGCGCGCGGCCAGTCGCGGGCCTGGGGCAGCAGCCGCGACAGGGGCTGGCCGGAGGCATGCAGCGCCATCACCACCAGGGCGCTGCGGTATTCGGCCGTCAGCTCCTCGGCCGGGCAGGCCCCGCAGCGCTCGGCGGCGAACCCGAGCATCGCCGGCAGCAGCGTGGCCAGCGGCAGCGGGTCGGGCAGGTGGCGCACGCGCCGGGCCAGCTCGCTGGCGTGCGCCTGCAGGCGCGGCTGCAGCGCCTGGGGCACCATCGAGGCCTTGAGCCGGGCGGACAGGTCGGGCTGCCAGACATAGGCGATCTCGACGTCCTGGGGCCGCAGGCTGACACGGCGCACCATGTCGAGCAGCAGCTGCGCCTGATCCGCCAGGCCCCGCCGCGCCAGCTCGTGCCGCAGCAGCCCTTCGGCCAGCGCAATCGGCACGGGCAGGCGGCCCAGCCGGATCTGCTCGATCACCGGCAGGCCCGGTGTCTCTCTCAGCCGGACCTCGAGGTCGAGCCAGCGGCCGAAGGGGCTGGCGGGCACCTCCAGGCTGGCCTGGAGCGTGGCCCGTCCGGCTTCCACCCGCACGCGGCTGGACAGGTGCAGCAGGCGCCGGGTCGCCTCGCCGGTCAGCCGGTCGAGGTCCGCGCTGTCGATGCGCAGCAGCCGCAGCGCCACCTCGTCCGGTGCGCGGCGCGGGTCGGCCGCGCGCAGCATCCGCTGCAGGCGCATCAGGTCCTCGGTCGACATCGCGCGGGCGCTGCGCGCCACCAGCGGCTCGTCATCGAGCGCCCGCTCGAGCAGGACCAGCAGCGTCAGCACGCCCAGCAGCAGCAGGGCGGCCAGGCCGCGCAGCAGGCGGCGGGTGCGGAGACGCATGCTCACCGGGCGGGTCCGTCCGAGTCGTGTCCCGGGGGCTGCAGATAGAGCCGGTCGGAGTAGGTCGCCAGCCAGTGCGGCCGGAAGGCGACGAAGATCGCCACCAGCATGCCCACCAGGAAGGCGTCGCCCCAGGCCGCCAGCCAGCGCCCGATCATCTGCTCGTCCGCATCGAGGCCGGGCGTGGCGCCATGCAGCGCCATCGACAGCGCTCCGGCCAGCACGCCGCTCAGCGCCGTGGCGACGAAGCCGCGGCCCAGGATGTAGACGAAGAGCTGGTGCGGCAGCCAGCGGCGCACGGCCGCGCCCAGCAGCAGGGCCAGCGTCGCGGGGATCTGACCGAGCCAGACCATGCGGTGCAGCGCCTCGGCCGCATCCAGCCCGGCCATCGCCCAGGTCAGCGCGGCCACCGGCAGCAGGGCCAGCATCGCCAGCGGCCAGCCCATCATCATCATCAGCATGACGGCCCCCGACAGCGGCTGCACCACCACCATCGCGACATAGCGGTCGGTGCCCCAGAGCACCGGCATCAGCGCGCACCAGACCAGCCAGACCCACGGGGGGCCCGCAGGCCCGACAAGACGCCACGGGCGCAGCCACAGCGCCACCGCCAGCGGCAGCGCCGCCAGGACAAGATCGAGTTCCATGGCCCCCATCGTAGTGGGGGAGCGTGGCCCGTGTCCGCAGGGCCTTTCGGGGTCGCGGGCGGCTCGATTCCTCCCTGAAAACCCGAACTCGACCACATCCTCCCCGGTCATCGAGGGCTGATTGCGGCATCGAATCACGAGTTGGGTCGCCATACCGGCTACAGTGCCGGCCAACGCAAAGGACTTCGCACACCGATCGGCCGGCTCAGTCGGCCCAGCCAACATGGCGTCTACTTCATCCCGCAAGACTTCTTCCTCCCGTACCCGCACCGCGCGCGGTACGTCCGCGACCCCTGCTGACGAGCAGGCCCTGGCCGTGATCGCGCCGACAGCCCCGGAGGCCGATCCGGCCGTGGCTGCCGCTCCCGTGTCCGAGGCGGCGCCGGCCGCAAAGCCTGCGCGCAAGCGCAGCCCGGCCCGCCGCAAGGCGGCCGTGGAGGCCGCCGTCGTGCCGGACAGTGCGGTCGTGCCTGCCGAGGCGGCCCCCGCGGCCCCGGTGGCTGAGCCCGAGCCCGCCGCTCCGGTGGCGCAGGCCCCGGCCCCCGCACCAGCGGCACGCAAGCGCGCTCCCCGGGCCCGCAAGACGGCCGCCGTCGCGCCTGAGGCCACCAGCGCGGAAGTGGCTCCGGTCGCCGTGCCGGCGGCCGAACCGCTGATCGAGCCTGTCGTCGAGGTCGCCGCGGTGGCTGAGGTGGCCGAGGTGGCCGAGGACGTCGCCGCGCCTGCCCCGGCCAAGCCGGCGCGCAAGCGGGCGCCGCGCCGCCGCGCCGCCGCCGAG
>JAUPTP010000117.1 GCA_030918015.1 Pseudomonadota bacterium | reverse complement strand
CACCTGCTGGAAGCGCAGGGCGTCCACGCTGGCCCAGGCCCCGCGCTCGAGCATGTGCTGCAGCCGGATCGGCCGGTCCTGCGCGGACAGATCCTGCCGTGCATGCCGGATCACTTCCTGCACCAGAGCCAGCGTGTCGGCCGGACTGCAGTGCAGCGTGCCGGCCGAGCTCTTGACGCGCGACAGGTCGAGCAGGTCATCGACGACATCGAGCATGCGCATGCCCGCCTGATGCACATGGCCGAACAGCTCCTGCAGCGCGGTATCGCGGCGGGTGCGCAGCCGGCCGAGCTCGGAGAAGCCGATGATCGATTGCAGCGGGGTGCGCAGGGCGTGGCTCAGGTTGCCGATGAACTCGGACTCGGCCCGGTAGGCCGCCTCGACGACCTGGCGCGCCTCGGCGGCCCGCTGCTCGGCTTCATGGAAGCTGGTCACGTCGGTCAGGCTGCCGATGATGCCGCCCGAGCGCTCGCCGGGGCGGCGCAGCGTGACCTTGGTCACGAGCATCTGGCGGCGCTCGCCGCCCTGGAGCACGAACTCCTCGACATAGTGGCTGCGACCGCTGCCGGTGCTGCTCCACAGGGCATGGTCGAGCGCCTGGTGATAGGCCAGCTGGCGCAGCCGCGCATGGCTCTCGCCGCGCTGGCCCAGCAGCTGCTCCCGGCGCACGTCGAGCAGGTCCTCGAAGGCCTGGTTGACCATCGCGTAGCGGCCGAGCGGATCGATGACGAACATGGCCGCAGGGGCGGCCTCGATCAGCGTGCGCAGGTGGCCCTCGCTGTCGACCAGCTGGCTGCGGGTGTGCTGCAGCGCCTGCATCAGCTGCTCCTGCGTGCGCAGGGCCCGCCAGGCCAGGAGCGTGCCCAGCCCGATGAGGCCCATGGAGGCGCACATCATCAGGATGGACCACAGCAGCTTGTCCCGCACGATCGCCTCGATATTGTCCTGCGGCTGCTCGAGCAGCGTGAAGACCGGCCAGCGGCCGCTGGCATCGAAGCTGGCCAGGACGGATGTGCCGTCGAGGCCGCTGGCGTTGTAGCTGCCGTGCTCGCGCTCGGGCAGGAAGTCCTGCAGGGCCGGCAGCGTCGCGCGCAGCTCGCCGGGATTGCTCTGCAGCCGGTCGGTGCCGCTCAGGATCTGGCCTGAGAGATCCAGCAGCGCGGCCGCCAGCTCGCCTTCGCCGAGCAGGCGCTGCTGCAGGGTGGCCAGCGCATCCGGATTGAGGGTGGCGATCAGGTGGCTCGCGCCGCGGGAGGTGGTGGGGCCATCGGCGGGCATGTTCACCGCCAGGGTCAGCAGCCCCATGCCCACAGGAGCCGGGCCGTCCTGGATGAGGTCTCGGCCCGACTGCCAGCTGCCCAGGCGCACTTCGCCGGTCTGGCGGGGCAGGGCCAGGCGGCTCGTGTCCAGCGTCCGGCCGCCGGACTGAGGGCTCGTCGAGGTGATCACCCGGCCGTTGGCGTCGATCAGCCACAGGCTGCGCATCTGGGGGGTGGTGCGCAGCAGGGCCACCATGCGCGAGCGCAGCAGATCGGGGTCGCGGTGCTCGCCGGCCTGGCTGGCCAGGGTCTGCAGCATGAGCGCGCTGGCATCGAGCAGGCGCTGCGCCTCGCCCTGAAGCACCCGCACCAGCACGGCCATGCGCCGGGTCTCCTCCGCGACGACCAGCTGGCGCTGGCGGGCCGCATACGCGGCGCTCAGCAGCGCCACGCTGATCAGCAGGGTCACGCCGATCCACAGCAGCCGGCCGCTGTCGATGAGCGAGCGGGCAGCAGGCTCCGGCGGCACGGCCGACGGGGGCGGCGTGTCGGGCGGGCTCATGGCGAGGGTCCTGCGCGTTGCACGATCTCCGAGAGACCGTGGCGGCGGGCCGCCGCGGCGAGCCGGCCGTCCTGGCGGATGTGCGCGACGAACCGGTCGATGCGCGCCAGCCAGGCCGTATCGCCCGGGCGCACGGCGTAGGCATAGGGCATCACGTGCTGGGGCTGGGGCGGGCTGATCAGACGGGCCCAGTCCGCGCTGTCGAGCAGGCGTCGGCTGTAGGGGTAGTCGGTCATGAACACGTCGATGCGGCCTGACTCGAGCTCCTGCTCGCGGGTCTCGGGGGCGTGGATCACGTTCAGCGCGGCCTGCCGGAGCTGCTCGCGCATGATGGATTCCATGAAGGTGCCGGCCTGCACGCCCACCTGCACGCCGGGCCGGTCGATGTCCTCCCAGCGGCGCACCACCCGGCTGCTGCGGGTGGCGATCGCATGGATGCCGCTGCTCAGGTAGGGCTGGCTGAAGGCCAGGTGAGGGCGGCGCTGGGGCAGCACCGCCACCGCGAACATCGCGATGTCGCAGCGCCTCTCGCGCACGTCGTCGATCAGCGTGGAGAACGAGGAGTCGACATGCTGCAGCCGCACGCCCAGCTCGCGCGCCAGCTCCGCCGAGAGGTCGATGTCGAGGCCGCTGAGCTGGCGTGTCTTGGGGTTGCGGTAGCTGATGCCGTAATAGTCCGGCCAGATGCAGACCCGCATCTCGCCGCGCTGCTGGATGCGCTGCAGCGTGTCGGCCTGGACCGGCATCGCCAGCAGCATTGCTGCCAGCAGGGCCGTGATCCGGGTCGCGGACATGCGTTGTGGCTTCTTCGTCATCCGGTCTGGGAGGCAGGCCGCCGACCCGACGGCGCTGGAGCGTGCCGGCCCGGCTCGCGGGGAGAGATGCGCCGGATTCTACGAAAATATCCTGTCCCAGGGTGGGACACCGCAGGCGAGGAGGTCAGCCGCGGCCGAGGCGTTGCTGCAGCACTGCACTGCTGCTGGTGTAGAGCAGCGGGCCGCGTTCGTGCGGGCGCAGGCGCTCGTGGGCGGCATGCGCGGCCAGCGTGGCTTCGTGGAAGCCGCACAGGATCAGCTTCTTCTTGCCGGGGTAGCTCACGATGTCGCCGGCGGCATGGATGCCGGGCACGCTGGTCGAGAAGGTGGCGGGATCCACCACGAGCAGCTTGCGCTCCATCGCCAGCCCCCAGTCGGCGATCGGGCCCAGGCGCGGGCTCAGGCCCTGGCAGACGATCAGCTCGTCCAGCGCCAGGGCGTGCGCGCTGCCGTCGGGCAGCGTGAGGTCGACCTGCAGCAGCCGGCCGGCCTCGTCCTGGCGTGCGGCGGCGAGCTGCGCCGCATGGAAGACGAGGCGGCCGGTCTGGCGCAGCGTGTCGATGCGCGCCAGCAGGGCCGCGTCGGCCTGCAGCACGTCGCGGCGGTGCATCAGCTGCACCGGCGGCTGATCGGGCAGCCCGGCCAGCGCGGCGGCGCGCAGCAGCGCGGCCTCGTCGCCGCCGATGACCAGCACGCGCCGGCCGGCGAAGCGGGCCAGTGCGGCCGGATCGGTCGCGGGGTGGTAGTGGAGATGGCGGCCCTCGAGGCCGTCCAGGCCCGGCGCCTTGAGGCGGCGCGGCTGGAAGGCGCCGACGCCGGCGCAGACGAAGACGGCGCCCGCATCGAAGGCGGTGCCGTCGGCGCAGACCGCGTCGAAGCGGCCGTCGTCACGGCGCGTCAGCCCCGTGACTTCGTGGCCGAGGTGCCAGCCCGGCGCCAGGGGCGCGAGCTGCGTCAGCAGCCGCTCGGTCAGCTCGCGGCCGCTGCACTCGACGATGCCGGGAATGTCGAGGATGGGCTTGTCGGCATAGAGCTCGACGCATTGCCCGCCGGCCTGCGCCAGCGCGTCGACGATCTGCACCGACAGGCCGAGCAGGCCGAGCTGGAAGGCCTGGAACAGGCCGACCGGGCCCGCGCCGATCACCAGCGCATCGGTCTGCATGATCGGCGCGGCCGGGATCAGCGCACCAGCTGGTCGAGCTTGCCGGTCACGTCCTTCCAGTCGGCGTGGTCGGGCAGCGGGGCCTTGCGCTTGGTGATGCTGGGCCACTTCGGCGAGAGCTCGGCATTGAGCTTGATGTAGACCTGCTGGGCGGCCGGCACATCTTCCTCGGGGAGGATGGCGCTGACCGGGCACTCGGGGATGCAGACCGCGCAGTCGATGCACTCGTCCGGGTCGATCACCAGGAAGTTCGGGCCTTCGCGGAAGCAGTCGACGGGGCAGACGTCGACGCAGTCGGTGTACTTGCAGCGGATGCAGGCTTCGGTGACGACGTGGGTCATGACGGGGGAATTCGGTTCAGGGTTGAAGGGCGGGATTCTACGGTCTCAGGCCGTGCGGGCCGAGACGGTGGCGTGATCGTCGTCATGCGCGTCGTCCGGATGCACCGGACGGGCGCCGGCGCCCACCGTGACGAGGGTGGGGCGGCCGTGATGCAGCGCATCGGCCTCGGCCAGCGTGCCCACCGTGTGGCGGCTGAAGCGCTCGTCGGGCCAGCCCGCGCGCGAGATCGCCACCACCGGCGTGTCCTGCGGCCAGCCGACCTCGGCCAGGCGCTCGGCCAGCGAGGGCAGCTGGCGCCCGGCCATGTAGAAGACCTCGGTGTCGGCGCTGCGCCGGGCCTCGAGGTCGCCGGTGCGGGTCATCGCGGTGCTGAAGGCGACGCTGCGGCCGACGCCGCGCCGGGTCAGCGGCTGCTGCGAGGCGGCGGCCGCCGCCAGCGCCGAGGTGATGCCGGGCACCACTTCGCTGGCGATGCCGGCCTGGCCGAGCGCGTGCAGTTCCTCCTCGAGGCGGCCGAACACGCTCGGGTCGCCGCCCTTGAGGCGCACGACCCGCGCCGAGCGCCGCGCGCACTCGACCAGCAGCGCGTTGATGCGCGCCTGGCCGGTGCTCTCGGCGCTGAAGCCGCGCTTGCCGACATCGATCCACTCGGCGTCGGGCGCCTCCTGGCGCAGCGCCGGATCGGTCAGCGCGTCGGCCAGCACGATCTCGGCCTGGCGCAGGCGCTGCAGCCCGCGCAGCGTGATCAGGTCGGCCGAGCCGGGGCCGGCACCGACGAAGACGACACGCACCTCGCTCATGGCTCGGCCGCCGTCGCTCAGGCGCCGACCAGCAGCGCGCCGCTGGTGCGGTTGGTGGTCGGATCGACCACGATCAGCGCGCCGCCGACGCGGTTGTCGGCATAGGCCTCGACTGGCAGGGCCTGCTGAGTCTGGATCTGCACGCGGCCGATCTCGTTGACCGACAGCTGCTCGGCCTCGACCTGCTCCAGCGTGTTGATGTCCAGGCGATGCTCGATGGCGGTGATGCGCGCCTGCACCCAGCGGTTGCCGTGGCGCACCCAGTACTTGCGGCCCAGCACCGCCGGCTCGGTGTCGAGCCAGGCCAGCGTGCCGCCGAAGTTCTGCTGCACCGGCGCGGTGCCGGGCGTGAAGATCCAGTCGCCGCGCGAGACGTCGACCTGGCGGTCCAGCACGATGCCGGCGGACTGGCCGGCCTCGCAGCCGTCGACCACCAGACCGGCGTGGCGCACCTCGGCCACCACCGCGGTCTCGCCGCTGGGGTAGATCTGCACCGTGTCGCCGGCCTTCACGCCGCCGTGGGCGATGCGGCCCCACATCACGCGGTGCTGGTGGCCGGTGCCCTGACCGTCGTCGCGGGCGACATACTGCACCGGCACCAGCAGGTGGCCGTCATGGGCCTCGTCGGTGACCGGCAGGGTCTCGAGCAGCTGCAGCAGCGTGGGGCCGGTGTACCAGTCCCAGTTCGCCGACGGGGTGGCGACGTTGTCGCCGCGCAGCGCCGACACCGGGATGATGCCCTTGACCGCGATGCCGGCCTCCAGCGCGAACTTCTCCAGCGCGCGGGCGGTCGCCTCGAAGGCGGCCTGCGTGCCGACCTCGATCGCGTCGAGCTTGTTGATCGCGAAGACGATGCTGGGCACGCGCAGCAGGCGCGCCAGCAGGCTGTGGCGGCGGGTCTGCGGCAGCAGCACCACCTCAGGCACCGAGGTGTCGAGCTTGGTGATGTCCACCAGCACCACCGCGGCATCGCTGCCGGCGGCGGCCGTCACCATGTTGCGGGTGTACTGCTCGTGGCCGGGCGCGTCGGCGATGATGAACTTGCGGCTCTTGGTCGCGAAGTACTGGTAGGCCACGTCGATCGTGATGCCCTGCTCGCGCTCGGCCTCCAGGCCGTCGGTCAGCAAGGAGAGGTCGATCGGGGCGCCGGCGGCGCGCTTCTCCAGCGCGTCGAGCTTGTCGGCCAGGATGCCGCGGCTGTCGAACAGCAGGCGGCCGATCAGGGTGCTCTTGCCGTCATCCACGCTGCCCGCGGTCAGGAAGCGCAGGGCCTTGTGCGCCAGTTCCTCGCCGGCGTCGATGTGTTCCACGGTGCTCATCAGAAATAGCCTTCCTTCTTGCGGCGCTCCATCGAGGCCTCGGAGGTGCGGTCGTCCATGCGGGTGGCACCGCGCTCGGAGACGGTGACCTGCAGCGTCTCGGCGACGATGTCGGCGGTGGTGGCGGCGTCACTTTCCACCGGGCAGGTGCAGGTCATGTCGCCGACGGTGCGGAAGCGCACGTCGACCGTCTCGACCACGTCGTCCGCCGAGGGCGGCGTCACGTCGGTCACCGGCACCAGCAGGCCCTTCCTGCGGTAGATCTCGCGCTTGTGCGTGTAGTAGATGCTCGGCAGCGGGATGTTCTCGCGGGCGATGTAGAGCCAGACGTCGAGTTCGGTCCAGTTGCTGATCGGGAAGGCGCGGAAGTGCTCGCCCGGCTTGATGCGGGTGTTGAACAGATTCCACAGCTCCGGGCGCTGCTCCTTGGGCTGCCATTGGCCGAAGGCGTCGCGGTGGCTGAAGATGCGCTCCTTGGCGCGCGCCTTCTCTTCATCCCGGCGGGCGCCGCCGATCATGCAGTCGAAGCGGTGCTCCTCGATGGTCTCGAGCAGCGTCACCGTCTGGTGGCCGTTGCGCGACTCCAGCGGGTGGGCCAGACGGATCGTGCCCTTCTTCATCGAGTCTTCCAGGTGCCCGACGATCAGGCGCTCGCCCATCTCGGCAATGCGCTCGTCGCGGAACTGGATGACTTCGGGGAAGTTGTGGCCGGTGTCGACATGCACCAGCGGGAAGGGCAGACGGCCGCTGAAGGTCGGGCGCTCGCCGGGCCTGGAGGTCTTCTGCTTG
>JAUPTP010000116.1 GCA_030918015.1 Pseudomonadota bacterium | reverse complement strand
CCGGCAAGAAGGTGCTGGTGCTGGAGCGCAAGTCCCATCCGGGCGGGGGCGTCAGCACACAGCAGCTCAACACGCCCGGCTACTGGCATGACGAGCACTCCAGCGTGCACATCATGATCCAGGGCAACCCCATGCTGCGCCAGGACGAGCTGGGGCTGCTCTCGCAGCACGGTCTGAAGTACCACTACTCCCCGGTGCCGCACGCCACCATCTTCCCGGACCAGTCGGTGCTCTGCACCTACAAGGATCTGGACAAGACCTGCGAGTGCTTCGCCAAGGTCAGCCCCAAGGACGCCGAGACCTACCGGAACTTCGTCAAGATGAGTTCCGACATCCTCAAGGTCTTCATGCCCGGCCTCTACAGCCCGCCGCCGCCGCTGGGCGAGCTGGTGGCGATGCTGGACCGCAGCGACGAAGGTCGCCTCATGCTCGAGTACATGATGCGCGACTGCCTGAGCCTGGTGAACGATCTGTACGAGTCCGACAAGATCAAGATCCACCTGCTGCGCCTGGTGAGCGAGAACCTGCAGGCGCCCAACGAGCTGGGCACCGGCATGGGCGTGCTGCTCATGCCCGGCATCATCCACACCTATGGCGTGAGCCAGCCGATCGGCGGCAGCGGCAAGCTGACCGAAGCGCTGGTGCGCTGCATCGAGAGCTACGGCGGCGAAGTGCGCTGCAACGCCGAGGTGGCGCAGATCCTCACCTCGGGCGGCCGGGCCACCGGCGTGCGCATGACCGACGGCGAGCAGATCCTGGCCAAGGACGCGGTGATCGGCGCCATCCATCCGCATGTGGTGCGCAAGTTCGTGCAGGGCGTACCCGAGCCGGTGCTCAAAAAAGCCGAGCGCACCCAGCTCGCGCCGTTCTCGATCATGGTCAGCCACTACGACCTGAAGGAGAACTGCCAGTACCACGCCGGCGAGGAGGTGGGCTACGCCACGATGCTGGAGTTCATGGCCACCGACAGGCTCGACGAGATGCTGGCCGACTTCGACGAGCTCAAGCGCGGCCTCATCACCGAGCGCCGCCTGTGCGCCGGCGGCGACGAGAGCATCGGCGACAAGACCCGCGTGCCCGCGGGCGCCGGCATGTTCCACGGCATCACCTTCGCGCCCTACACCGTCACGGACAAGCGCTGGTCGGGCCAGCACTGGGACGAGTTCAAGGAAGAGATCGGCGACCTCTCGCTCGCGCACTACCGCAAGTTCGTCAAGAACCTGACCAGCGACAACATCATCGCCCGCAGCATCGTCAGCCCCGTGGACCTGGAGCGCTCCAGCCCCAACAGCATGATGCGCGGCGACCTGCACGGCGTGGCGCCCTACTTCCACCAGAGCGCCGGCGCGCGCCCGACCCAGGATCTGGGCCAGTTCACCGTGCCCGGCGTGGAGCGCCTGTACCTGGCCGGGCCTTTCCAGCATCCGGGCGGCGGGGTCTACGGTGCCGGCCGTGCCACCGCCATCAAGATGTTCGAGGAACTGGGCATGGACTTTGGCAGCGTGGCTGCCGGAGCCCGCCAGGACAGTGCCAACCCGAGCGTCATCGCCGCGGCCAAGAAGGAAGGCATGGTGCTGCGTGGCCCCGCCAACGAGGAGCTGATGCATGTCGAGGCCATCGACCGCGTGGGCGACGAGCTGGTGATCAAGGGCAAGAGCTTCGGCACCATGCCGATGCAGGCCCGCCTGGACGCCGACTCGGCCCGCGCCGGCCTGAAGCTGCTGGGCCTGGGCAAGCTGGCCTTCCTGGCCACGCTGCCGCTGCGCAGCGGCACGAAGGAGGAAGCGTGACCATGAGCGCCCCGATGAACCATGTCGTCGTGACCGGCGCGCAGGGCTTCGTCGGCCAGGCGCTGGTCAGGCGCCTGCTGGCCGAAGGCCTGGGCGGCCAGCCGGTGTCGCGGCTGACGCTGCTGGACGTGGGCTTCGACGCGCCGCACGCCGATCCGCGCGTGCGCCAGCTGCCCGGCAGCATCGCCGAGGCCCGGCTGCGCGCCGCCGCCTACGAAGGCGGCGTGGATGCGGTCTTCCATCTCGCCAGCATCCCCGGCGGCGCGGCCGAGAAGAACTACGAGCTGGGCCGCCAGATCAACCTGGACGCCACGCTGGGCCTGCTGGAAGACCTGCGCGGCGTGCGCACCGCCCGCGGCGAGGCGCCGCGCTTCGTCTTCGCCAGCACGATCGCCGTCTACGGCGAGCACCTGCCGCCCGAGGTGACCGAGGCCACGCTGCCCGCCCCGGGCCTGAGCTACGGCGCGCACAAGCTGGCCGGCGAGTATCTGGTGGCCGACGCCAGCCGCAAGGGCTGGTGCCAAGGCTGCTCCCTGCGCCTGCCCGGCGTGGTGGCGCGGCCGGGCGAAGGCACGGGGATGCTCTCGGCCTTCATGAGCCTGCTGTTCTGGCGCCTGGCGGCGGGCGAGGCGCTCACCGTGCCGGTCAGTGCCGAGGGCGTGGCCTGGTGGATCTCGGTGCCGACCTGCGTGGACAACCTGCTGCACGCCGCCAGCGTCGATCCGGCCCGGCTGAACCCGCGCCGCAGCTACCAGATGCCGGTGCTGCGCCTGACGATCGCCGAGCTGGTCGAGGCCCTGGCCGAGCGCTTCGGCCCGGACCGCCGCGCGCTGGTGCAGTACGCGCCCGAGCCCTTCATCCAGAAGATGTTCGCCAGCTATCCGCCACTGCACACGCCCGAGGCGCTGGCCCTGGGTCTGCGGCACGACGGCACGGTGGCGCAGCTCGTCGAGCGCGCGATGCAGACCTGAGGCCGGAAGTGGCCTGACCCGGCCACGGCCTCCCTTTTTCTTCTTCACCGCATTTCCGGGCGGCCCGCAGGCCGCACGGCGGGTCGACGCGCGCCTGCACGACGGTGTGCGCCGACGCCGCAGATCGCATCAAGACCCCTGAGAGGAGACTGCTTCATGAACATCCTGGGCCTGGAATTCCTGGTCTTCGGCGTGGACGACCTGACCGCCGCCCGCCAGTACCTGATCGACTACGGTCTGGACGAGACCGAGTTCGACCCCGTGCGCGGCGGCACCTTCGTCGCGCTGGACGGCACCGGCATCGTCATCCGCCCCGACAGCGACCCCAGCCTGCCGCCGCTGCCGCCCGGCGCGCACAGCCCCTGCCTGCGCGAGACGATCTACGGCGTGCCCGACGCCGCCACGCTGGCAGCGATCTCGACCCACCTGCTGGCCGAGCGCGAGACGAGCCAGGCCAACGACGGCGTGGTGCGCTGCATCGACGACGGCGGCTTCGCCGTCGGCTTCAGGGTGACGCAGCGCCGACCCATCCAGGCGCGCCACCTGGGCTTCAACGTGCCGGGGCAGCCCCCGGGCCGCCAGCCCAACGACTGCGCGGCCAATCCGGACGAGGTCATCAAGCCGCGCTCGCTCTCGCATGTCGTGTACTTCGTCCAGGACGTGAAGAAGGCGGAAGGCTTCTACCAGCGCCTGGGCTTCGTGGTGACCGACCGCTTCGAGAAGCTCGGGCCCTTCATGCGCCCGGCCGGCACGCTGGACCACCACACCCTCTTCATGATCGAGAGCCAGAACGACCACATGGTCGGCTGCAACCACTTCACCTTCCACCTGGGCTCGGCGGCCGAGGTGCTGCAGCAGGGCTGGCGCTTCGTCGACAAGGGCTACAAGAGCTTCTGGGGCCCGGGCCGCCACATCATGGGCTCGAACTACTTCTGGTACTTCAACAGCCCCTTCGGCGCGGTCATGGAGATCGACGCCGACATGGACCTGCACGACGACACCTGGGTGCCGCGCGAGATGGCGCCGGGCAAGGACAACTCGCAGATCTTCCTGTTCACCGCCGCACCGAAGTGGGCGCCGGGCGAGTGAGCCCCGCCTCGGCCCGGAGCGACGACGTGCATGCCCTGGAGCAGCGCCTGTGCCACCTGGACGAGCTGCCGGACGGCGGCTCGCGCGGGATGCTGCGCCAGGGGCTGGACGACCGGCTGTGCGTGGTGCGCCTGGGGCGCGAGGTGCGCATCTGGCTCAACGACTGCCCGCACCAGCACCGCCCGATGGAGTACCGCCAGGATCAGTTCCTGTCGGGCGACGGCGGCCACATCGTCTGCTTCGCGCACTCGGCGCATTTCGACCTGCACACCGGACGCTGCTTCGCCGGCCCCTGCCTGGGTCAGCACCTGGTGAAGGTGCCGGCCCGGATCGACGACACCGGCCAGGTCTGGATCCCGGCCGAGCTGCCTTCGGTCTTCGACTGAATCCGATCTCCCTCTCGACAAGGGTTCCCCATGTTCCAGTACTTCCCCACCAACTACGTCTGGAGCCTCTCGACGATGATCGCCCTCACGCATGGCGGCAACATCGGCGAGGTGGACGCGATGTGCGCGCCCATCCTGGAGGCCGCACGCGCCGGCGACGACCCCGGCACCGTCGCCTTCTACGAAGCCTGGAAGGGCGGCGGCGACCGGCTGCTGGCCCTGGCAGAAAGCGACATCGCCAAGGGCCACAAGCTCTCGGCTGGCGAGAAGCTGGGCCGCGCGGCGCTCTACTACGGCATCGCCGAGCGCATGCAGGCGCATGGCTTCGAGCACCGCCTGGCGATGTACAAGCGCTCGCTCGACCTCTTCGAGCAGAGCCGCCGGCTGGCGCACGAGAACTGCGTGCGCGTGGAAATTCCCTATGAAGGCCAGCACCTCGCGGGCCTCTATGTGAAGGCCGAAGGTCTGCAGCCGGGCCAGCGCGCGCCCGTCGTCGTCGTCATGAACGGCCTGGACTCCACCAAGGAGATGCTGCAGAAGAGCGTCATGGGCACGATGTTCGCCCGGCGCGGCGTGTCCGCCCTGTTCATCGACCAGCCCGGCACCGGCGAGGCGCTGCGTCTGCTGGGCCTGCCGGCGGTGCACGACACCGAGGTCTGGGCGGCCCAGGTGGTGGACTGGCTGGAGCAGCACGCCGAGGTGGACGCCCGTCGCATCGGCGCGCTCGGCGTGTCGCTGGGCGGCTACTACTGCCCGCGCGCGGTGGCCTTCGAGCCGCGCTTCGCCTGCGGTGCCGTCTGGGGCGCCAACCACGACTGGCGCGCGGTGCAGCAGGCCCGCCTGAAGCGCGAGGGCGAGAACCCCGTGCCCCACTACTGGAAGCACGTGCAGTGGGTCTTTGGCGCCAAGGACATGGACGAGTTCTTCGCCAAGGCCGAGGCCATGCACCTGAACGGCGTGCTGGACCGCATCCGCGTGCCCTTCCTGGTGACGCACGGCGAGAACGATCGGCAGATCCCGCTCAAGTACGCCCACGAGACCTTCGAGCAGCTCGTCAACAGCCCGAAGAAGGATCTGTTCATCTTCGACAAGCGCACCGGCGGCGTGGAGCACAGCTCGCTGGACAACCCCAACAACGCCGGCAACCAGATCGCCGACTGGCTGGCCGAGCAGCTCGGCGGCACCACCGTCTGAGTCCGAGGAGACACGCATGGCACTCATCCACAAGGTTCTGGTCGTCGGCGGTGGCGTCGGCGGCATGTGCGTGGCGATCCAGCTGCGCCGTCAGGGCATCGCGGTCGACCTGATCGAGCAGCATCCGAACTGGGCCCCGGACGGCGCGGGCATCACCATCAGCGGCCCGACGCTGCGGGCCCTGCGCGAGATCGGCGTCGTCGACGAGGTGCTGCGCGTGGGCGGCCACTGGAGCGCGGCCGACATCTGCGACAGCCAGGGGCGCCTGCAGCTGACGGTGCCGGTGATGCCGGCCCTCGAGGCCGACGGCCTGCCCGGCGCCGCCGGCATCCTGCGGCCGGTGCTGGCCGACATCCTCGGTCGCACGGTGCGCGAGGCCGGCGCCACGGTGCGCCTGGGCCTGAGCTTCGAGACGATGACGCAGGACGAGGACGGCGTCGACGTGCGCTTCACCGACGGCAGCGCCGGCCGCTACGACCTGGTGATTGGCGCCGACGGCGTCAACTCGGCCGTGCGCCGCTGGGTCAAGCCCGACTTTCCCGGCCCGCGCTTCACCGGCCAGGGCTCGTGGCGGGCGGTGGTGCCGCGCCTGCGCGAGAACAGCACCATCTACATGGGCGCGACGACCAAGGCCGGCGTCAACCCGATCAGCGCCACCCACTGCTATCTGTTCGTGCTGGACCGGCGCGAGGGCATGGACTTCATCCCGCCGGCCGAGTGGCCCGAGCGGCTGGCCGAACTGCTCGAGGAGTTCGGCGGCCAGATCGGCGAGATCCGCGACGGCCTGCGCGCCGGCACGCTGCACGACGCCCGGCTGCTCTACCGGCCGCTGGCCGGCCACATGGTCGACGGGCCGTGGCACCGCGGCCGCATCGTGCTGCTGGGCGACACGGTGCATGCGACCACCCCGCATCTGGCCTCGGGCGCCGGCATCGCCATCGAGGGGGCGCTGGTGCTGGCCGAGGAGCTGGGCCGCCGCCACAGCCTGGAGGGCGCCTTGCTGGCCTATGCCGGCCGCCACTACGATCGCGCGCGTCTGGTCGTCAGCGCCTCCGGGCGCCTCGGGCAGATCGAGCAGAGCGGCGGCTCGCGCGAGGAACACACCGCCGTGATGCGCGACGCGATGGAGAAGCTGCGCGCCCCGCTGCGCTGAGCCCCGCCCCCCCTCTCAAGAACGTTCAAGGACTCTTTCCATGACCTCTGCCCGCCTTGCCGTCCTCACCGGCGCCGCCGGTGGCCTGGGCCAGGCCTTCGCGCGCCGCCTGGCCGCCAGCGGCCACGCCCTGATGCTGACCGACCGCGCGGCCTGCGACGCCCTGGCCGACGAGCTGCGCCAGCACGGCGCCCAGGTCGACACCCTGGCCTGCGACCTGTCCGCGCCCGACGATGTCCAGCGCTTCGCCGCCGAGGTGCTCGCCCGCCATGGCCGCGTGGACGTGCTGGTCAACAACGCCGCCTTCATGCCGATGGTGCCGCTGCCTCAGATCACCGCCACGCTGTGGCGCCAGATCATGACCGTCAACATCGACGCGCCCTTCCTTCTGGCCCAGGCCTTCGGTGCCGGCATGGCCGAGCGCGGCTGGGGCCGCATCGTCAACCTGGCCAGCTCGACCGTCTGGGGGCCTCCGCCGGGCATGAGCGCCTACGCC
>JAUPTP010000115.1 GCA_030918015.1 Pseudomonadota bacterium | reverse complement strand
GGCGAGGTGCGCAATCTCGCGCAGCGCTCGGCCGCGGCGGCCCGCGAGGTCAAGGCGCTGATCGGCGACTCGGTCGAGAAGGTCGGCCAGGGCAGCGAGTCGGTCGGCAGCGCCGCCGAGACGATGCGCGAGATCGTCGCCAGCGTCGAGAGCGTCTCGACGCTGATCGGCCGCATCAAGGTCGCCTCGGGCGAGCAGAGCGGCGGCATCGACCAGATCAACCTGTCGGTGTCGCAGCTCGACCAGATGACGCAGCAGAACGCGGCGCTGGTCGAGGAGAGCGCGGCCGCCGCCGAGAGCCTGCAGGACGAGGCGGCGCGGCTGCACGCGCTGGTCGAGCGCTTCCGGGTCAGTGGATGACCATCAGCGTGAAGGGCCAGACATACGCCTGCATCGTCACGAAGATGCCCACCAGGCAGGCCAGCGCGACCGAGTGGAAGAAGACATAGCGCAGGATGTCGCCTTCGTGGTTGAACCAGCGCGTGGCGGTCGAAGCCACGACGATGGACTGCGCGTCGATCATCTTGCCCATCACGCCGCCCGAGGAGTTGGCCGCGCCCATCAGGTTGGGGCTCAGGCCCAGCTGCTCGGCCGCGACCTTCTGCATGCCGCCGAACAGCACGTTGGAGGCGGTGTCCGAGCCGGTCAGCGCCACGCCCATCCAGCCCATCAGCGTGCCGAAGAAGGGGTAGAGCACGCCGGTGTTGGCAAACGCCAGGCCCAGCGTGGTGTCGGTGCCCGAGTAGCGGGTGACGTTGCCCAGGCCCAGCATCAGCACGATGGTCAGCAGCGAGTAGCGCACCATCCAGACGGTCTTGAAGAAGGTGCGCACCAGCTCGATCGGACCGAAGCCCATCACCAGGCCGCCGATCAGCGCCGACAGCAGGATGCCGGTGCCGGTGGTCGACAGCAGCGCCAGCGTGTAGACGGCCGTCTCCTTGTGCGGCTCGCGCACCACCGGCGGCATCTTCTCGATCAGGTTGTGCAGGCCCTCGATCGGGAAGGCCGGCGCCCAGACGCCGTTCCAGAACTTCTTGACTTCCGGCAGGCCCCAGACAAACACGAAGACGGTCAGGATCGCCCACGGCAGCCAGGCGCGCAGCACCTCGTCCGTCGGGTGCTTCTTCGGCGCGACCGGCGCCCGGGCTTCGCCGGCGTCGTGGTCATGGCCCTTCAGCGAGACCGAGGTCCAGATGGTCTTGGGCTTCCAGACGCGCAGGAACAGCACCAGCGAGACCATCGAGCTGACCGCGGCGATCACGTCGACCAGCTCCGGGCCGATGTAGTTCGACACCAGGAACTGCGGGATGGCGAAGCTCAGGCCGGTGACCACCAGCGCGGGCCAGATCTCCCACATCGCCTTGCGGCCGGCGAAGGCCCAGATCAGCCAGAACGGCACCAACATCGAGAAGAAGGGCAGCTGGCGGCCGATCATGCCCGAGACCTCCATCAGGTCGTAGCCGTGCACCTTGGCCAGCGTGATGACCGGCGTGCCCAAAGCGCCATAGGCCACCGGCGCGGTGTTGGCGATCAGGCTCAGGCCCGAGGCGGCCAGCGGCGAGAAGCCCAGGCCGATCAGGATCGAGGCGGTCACCGCCACCGGCGTGCCGAAGCCGGCCGCGCCCTCGAAGAAGGCGCCGAAGCTGAAGGAGATCAGCAGCAGCTGCAGGCGGCGGTCCTGCGTGATGCCGGCGATCGAGTCCTGCAGCACCTTGAACGAGCCGTTCAGCTCCGTCAGGCGGTGCAGGAAGATGATGTTGAGCACGATCCAGCCGATCGGCAGCAGCCCGACCAGACCGCCGTAGAAGGCGGCGTTGCCGGCCAGATGGGCCGGCATGCCGAAGCCGAAGATCGCCACGATGATGGAGGCGGCCAGGCCCGCGGCGGCGGCGACGTGCGCCTTCAGATGGAGAAAGCCCAGCCCCACGAGCATGACCGCCACCGGAATGATGGCGACCAGCGTGGAGAGAACCATGTTGTGGAAGGGGTCGTAGACCTGTTGCCAGACCATGTCGGTGAGTCCTTGGCGCGCGAGCGAAGAGAGTTGGGGAAAAAATCGGCTGGCGCGGAATCTATCGACGGGCGGGGCGGGGCTGACTGAGGGTTGTTTCAGCGCGGATTGATGAAATTTCAGTCCGCGCACGGTCACAGGGTTGGCACCTAAGTGGTGCTGTCTACGTGATGTTCGGGAGGGTGGGCTTCAGCGCAGGGCCTCGCGCAGCCACTCGACGAAGGCGGCGCACTCCCAGCGCTTGAGCGTGCCGGGCTTCCAGCAGATGAAGTGGCTGTTGGGCGAGGGCACCGACTGCCGCGACAGCCGCACCACCCGGCCGCTCTCGATCCAGGCCGCGCCCAGCTTCAGGCGCTGCAGCGACACGCCGAAGCCGCTGGCCGCGGCGTCGAACACCAGGCCGGCGTCGTTGAACTGCGCGCCCGCGTCCGGCTCGGGCAGGTCGATGCCGCAGTGGCGGAACCAGGTGCCCCAGGGCTCGAGCGGCGTGCGGATGAGCTGCGCGGACTGCACCTGCTCGAGCGTGTCGAAGCCGTCGAAGGGGCCGGCCTCGCACAGGTAGTCCGGGCTGCACACCGGCGTGATCTCGTCATCGAGCAGGCGCAGCTCCTCGACATCGGCATAGCCACCGACGCCGAAGCGGATCTCCAGATCGGCCTCCTCGGCGGTGACATCGAGCAGCGGGATGGCCACCTGCATCGACAGCTCCACGTCCGGGAACTGGTTGCGAAACAGCGCCAGCCGCGGCAGCAGCATCTGGCGCGAGAAGGTCGGCGGCACCGCCAGCCGCAGCCGCGTCAGGCGCTTCTCCTGCGGGCTGTGGCCGGGCAGCTGGCGCAGCGCCTGCAGGCCGATGCGCACCTGCGCCAGATAGTGCGCGCCCTCGGTGGTCAGGCCGAAGTCCTGGCGGCTGAACAGCTTCAGGCCGACCAGCGCCTCGAGCTGGCGCAGCCGGTGGCTGACCGCGCTGGGCGTGACGCTGAGCTCGTCGGCCGCCAGCGTGGCGCTGCGCAGGCGCGCCACCGCCTCGAAGGTCAGCAGGCACTGGATCGGCGGGATGCGGGCTGGCGAGGAGGACATGGCGCGATTGTGCGCTGGCGCCGTCGGCCCTCGGGAGCGGGCATGTCCCGTGCCCGGTCGATTCCCGCGGCCGGGGCCGGGTCTCGTGGCGGGCGCGTCGCATCAGGAGGCGCGTTTGCGTACGCTGGCGGCCCTGTCTTTCCTCTGCCTGGACACGCGACATGACCACGACCACCGAAACCGCCCTCCTTGCCGGCGGCTGCTTCTGGGGCATGCAGGAGCTGATCCGCCATCTGCCCGGCGTCGTCTCGACCCGCGTGGGCTACAGCGGCGGCGACGTGCCCCACGCCACCTACCGCCACCACGGCACGCACGCCGAGGCGATCGAGGTCGTCTCCGACCCCTCGCGGCTGAGCTACCGCGCGCTGCTGGAGTTCTTCTTCCAGATCCATGACCCGACGACGCCCGACCGCCAGGGCAACGACCGCGGCCCGTCCTACCGCTCGGGCATCTACTGGCTGAGCGAGGCGCAGCGCCAGACCGCCGAGCGTCTCATCGCCGAGATGAACGCCTCGGGCCGCTGGCCCGGACCGGTGGTGACCGAGCTGAAGGCTGCCGGCCCCTTCTGGCCTGCCGAGCCGGAGCATCAGGACTACCTGCAGCATCACCCGGGCGGCTACACCTGCCACTGGGTGCGGCCGAACTGGCGCCTGCCGCAGCCGGGCCAGCCCGAGCCGGCGCCGCTGATCGACTGGCGCGAGGTGCTGCGCCGCGCCCGCCAGGGCAACGCCACGCCGCCGCGCCGGGTCGAGCAGGATGCGGCCTTCTGGCAGGCGCGCCTGACGCCCGAGCAGTTCCACGTCACCCGGCGCAAGGGCACCGAGCGGCCGTTCAGCTCGTCGATGTGCGGCCTGTTCCAGCCCGGGCGCTACCAGTGCGCCTGCTGCGGCACGCCGCTGTTCGACGCCGGCGAGAAGTTCGACAGCGGCACCGGCTGGCCGTCCTTCACCCAGCCGGTCGACGGTCGGGTGGTGGCCTACCATGTCGACGAGTCGCACGGCATGGTGCGCGTCGAGGTCACCTGCGCGGTCTGCGACGGCCATCTCGGCCATGTCTTCCCGGACGGTCCGCCGCCCTCGGGGCTGCGCTACTGCATCAATGCGCTGTCGCTCGAGCGCGCGCACGACTGACTGAGCGTGGCGCGAGCGCTCAAGCGGATTGCACCGCGCTCCGATATGCGCAGCCATGAAGCCGCATCCGTCGCCTGATCGTTGGCCGGCCTGGCTCTCGGGGCCGGCGGGCCGCTGGCTGCTCGGGCCGCTGGCCGACGAGTCGCCCGAGCTGCGGCGCGCGCTGCTGCAGACCTTGCGCGAGGTGCCGGTGCTGCAGCTCTTCGAGCTGTTCTGGACCGTGATGATCGCGTGGCTGGCCTGGCGTGCCACCCACGGCACGGCCCTGTGGCCGCTGGCCTGGCTGCTGCTGGAGGCGGTGTGCCTGCCGCTGCGCCTGGGCTGGCCGCGGTTGCCGCTGCTCTGTCAGGTGGCGGTCAATGTCGTGCGGCTGCTGGGCATGGGGCTCGGGGCGATGGCCTCGATCCAGGTCGGCGACCTGGTGCTGACGGTGCTCTCGCCGCTCCTGGTGGTGGGGTTGCTGGCGCAGGTGGTGTCGCGCTGGGTGGCGCTGCCGCGCCTGGCGATCGCGCTGGTCCATCTGGTGGGGGCGGCGTTGCTGGCGGGGCTGTGGCATTCGCCGCTGCCGGGCCTGCGGGAGGTCTCGCCGATGGTGATGGCCGGCGCGCTGGCCTTCCAGATGCTGGCGCTGCACAACCACCGGATGCTGCTGAGCGTGCTGAGGCTGCAGTTCGAGAACCGCCGCCTGTCGCTGCAGGATCCGCTCACCGGCCTGCCCAACCGGCGCGAGTTCGGCGAGCGGCTCGAGCGCCTGGAGCAGCTCGGCCGGGCCGGGGCGCTGCCCTTCGCGCTGCTGTGCATGGACCTCGACGGCTTCAAGCGCGTGAACGACGAGTTCGGTCATGAGGCCGGCGACCGCCTGCTCGCCGAGACCGCCCGGCGCTTCCGTGCCCTGCTGCGCAGCGACGACACGGTGTGTCGCATCGGTGGCGACGAGTTCGTCGTGCTGCTGCCCGGGGCGGACCCGGCCGCGGCCGCCGCGGTGGCCGAGCGGCTGCTGCAGGCGGTGCGCGAGCCCTTCGATGTGGGCGGGGGGCAGCTGGCGCGGGTCGGCCTGAGCGTGGGCATCGCGCTGTGTCCGCGCCACGGCTGCGAGGGCGCGCCGCTGATGCGCCAGGCCGACGAGGCGCTGTACTGCGCCAAGCGCGCCGGCAAGGGCTGCCTGCGCTGGGCGGGCGAGGTCGCCGAGACGCAGGAGGTCGTCGCCGTGACCTGAGCCTCGGGCGCGCGCGCCGATATGCTGGCGGCATGAGCGAGATCCCCTCCGAGCGCATCCCGCGCCGGTGCAGTGGCTGCATGGCGACGCGCAGGTCAACAACGTCCGCGCCGAGGCGGGCGGCCGGGTGATCTGGTTCGACTGGGAAGATGGCTGCCGCGCGCCGCTCGAGTGGGATCTGGCCGGGCTGGTCGGCGCGGGCCGGGTGCTGGGCGGGCCTGAGGCGCACTGGGCCGAGGCGGCGCTGGCCGGGTGGCGGCAGGCGGGTGTGGCGCCGCTGGACGAGGCGCTGCTGGCGGCCTGCGTCGAGGCCCGGGCGCTCTTCATCGTGGCCTGGACCTGGTGGCTCGGGCCCGATCGGCCCGGTCGGCGCGAGCGTCTGGCCGCGCGGCTGGCGTGGCTGCGCGCTCAGGCCGGCTGCATGTCCTGACCGTCGCGCAGGCGCAGCCAGCCGCGCGCGATGCGGTAGATCGCCCACACGCCCAGCAGGAACAGGCCCAGCGGCAGCGTGGCGAAGCCGATCAGCAAGGGCATCAGCAGCAAGGACAGCACCGACACCGCGATCGACCAGGCCAGCGCGATCCAGAAGGTGGCGATCACCCAGCGCACATGCGAGGCCATCCAGGTGCCGCTGACCTTCTCGCGCTGCAGGTAGCTCAGCACCACCGCGATGATCGACGGCCAGCCGAACAGGAAGGAGCCGACCACCGTGGCCGCTCCGAAGGCGCCCAGGCCCAGGCCGAAGGCATGCAGCGCGTAGATGACGTGCAGCGTGCGGCGCTGGCCCTCGAGGCTGTCGTCGACGATGATCATGCGCGACCTCCGTGTGGTGCTTGCGGTGCGGGCCACAGGGCCCCGGCGCCGCACTCTACGGGCCCAGGCTGACGCGATTCCTGCATCGCTTCAGGCCGAGCGCGGCAGCAGCGGCTCGATGTGCGGCGCCAGCGCCTCGGGCGTGTCGGTCGGTGCGAAGCGGCGCACGACGCGGTGCTCGGCATCGAGCAGGAACTTGGTGAAGTTCCACTTGATCGCCTCGGTGCCGAGCAGGCCCGGTGCCGCGCGCTTGAGCTGACGGAACAGCGGGTGCGCGTCGGGGCCGTTGACCTCGACCTTGGCGAACATCGGGAAGGTGACGGCGTGGCTCAGCCGGCAGAACGAGGCGATCTCGGCCGCGTCGCCCGGCTCCTGGTGGCCGAACTGGTTGCAGGGAAAGCCCAGCACCGCGAAGCCGCGGGCCTGCCAGCGCCGGTGGAGCGCCTCCAGCCCGTCGTACTGCGGCGTGAAGCCGCAGCGGCTGGCGACATTGACGATCAGCAGCACCTGGCCGGCGAAGTCGCCCAGGGTGGTGGCGCGGCCGTCGAGCCGCTGCAGCGGCACGGTATCGAGGTCGAGGGCATCGGGCATGGCGCGCATCATCGCCCGTGGCGCACACCCTTGCCGGCCGAGGGGCGACGGTCAGCCGGCCGACGATGCCAGGCCGGCGGGCAGCGGCGGGGGCTGGTCGACCGCGCTGTCGGGCTCGGCCTGCGGCGCGCCGGCCTGCAGCGACAGCGGCACGACGCCGGCCCAGGTCGGCCAGGCCAGGTCCTCGTCGTCGTCCTTGGGGCCGCCGGTGCGCACCTTGGCCGAGGCCTCGGCCAGCGACAGCCGCAGCACCGTGGTG
>JAUPTP010000114.1 GCA_030918015.1 Pseudomonadota bacterium | reverse complement strand
GTGCACACGCCGGTGAAGAAGCCGGGGCGGAAGTGGCCCTCGAGCAGGTCGGCCAGCGCCGGGTCGGGCAGCACCTTGAAGGTCTGCGGCTGCGGGTACAGCTCGGCCTCGTCGGGCGCGAAGACGAGGTCGCAGCCGGCGCCCTCGAGCAGCTCGCAGTCGCGCGCCAGCGTGCGCGGGTAGCGGTCGAAGTCCTCGTTCGGGCCGAACTGCAGCCGGTTGACGAAGATGCTGGCCACGACCGGCACGGCCGGTCCGACCTGCTCGCGGGCCTGCCGGATCAGGCTCAGGTGGCCGTCGTGCAGGTTGCCCATCGTCGGCACGAAGGCGGGGCGGAGGTCGGCCGGGCCGGCCAGCGCGGCGCGCAGCTCGGCGAGGGTGTGGATGACGCGCATCGGGCGGTTCTCGGGTGGTGCGGAGAGCGGAGAGAGGCGGCGGACTCAGTCCGCGGAATACGCGTGCGCGACCCGGTCGGGGAAGGAGCCGTCCTTGACCGCGGCGACATAGCGTCGCAGCGCGTCGCCGATGCTGCCGCCCTCGAGCATGAAGTCGCGCACGAAGCGCGGCAGTCTGCCACGGGTGGCGCCCAGCATGTCGTGCATCACCAGCACCTGGCCGGCGGTGTCGGGGCCGGCGCCGATGCCGATGGTGATCAGGCCGGGGCTGTCGGCCTGCACCGCGGCGGCGACCTCGGTGGGCATCAGCTCGAGCACCATCATCGCCGCGCCCGCCTCGGCCAGCTCCTTGGCCTGGCGGCGCAGCACCGCCGCGCCGTCGGCGTCGCGGCCCTGCACCCGGTAGCCGCCCAGCGCATGCACGCTCTGCGGCGTCAGGCCCAGGTGCGCGCACACCGGCACGCCGCGCTCGACCAGGAAGCGCACCGTCTCGGCGGTCCAGCCGCCGCCTTCGAGCTTGACCATCTGCGCGCCGGCCTGCATCAGCGCCTCGGCCGAGGCCATCGCCTGCGACGGGCCCTGCTGGTAGCTGCCGAAGGGCAGGTCGGCGATCAGCCAGGCCGCGCCGCCGTGCTGCAGGCCGCGCGCCACGCAGCGGGTGTGGTAGGCCATCTCGGCCAGCGTGACCGGCAGCGTGCTGCTGTGGCCCTGCAGCAACATGCCGAGCGAGTCGCCCACCAGCAGCGTGTCCATGCCGGATTCGTCGGCCAGGCGCGCGAAGGTGGCGTCATAGGCGGTCAGCATCGTGACCTTTTCACGGCGAGCGTGCATCGCGCGCAGCGAATGCAGCGTGACCGGCTTGCGCTGGCCGGGCGGGGCGGTGGGCTGGACGTGAGAGCTCAAATCTGTCTCCAGACGAAATAGTGCGAGAACGGGCCCTCTTTTCCGAGGACCGCGGCATTCTAGTCAGGCGTGCTGCGCTGCAGCAGTGGTAACTTTCCGGGCCTGTACCGATCATCACCGTCGACCGATATCGCCATCATGACCGTGGACAAGCCTCATGCACCCGCCTGCGACCGCAATCGCGAGCCGATTCTGGCGGTGCTTCGCGCGCTGTATGCCGATCGGCGATCGGTGCTGGAGATCGGCAGCGGCACCGGACAGCATGCGGTGCATTTCGCCGCCGGCCTGCCGCACCTGCGCTGGCAGACCTCCGACCTGAAGGCCCAGCTGCCCGGCATCTGCCTGTGGCTGGCCGACCGGATGCTGCCCAACACGCCCCCGCCGATCTGTCTGGATGTCGAGGGGGCCTGGCCTGAGCGGCGTTTCGATGCGGTCTACACCGCCAACACCCTGCACATCCTGTCCTGGCTGCAGGTGCAGACGCTGTTCGAGCACCTGCCGAGCGTGCTGGAGGCCGACGGGCTGTTCACGGTGTACGGTCCGTTCCGTTACGGCGCGGAGCACACCTGCGACAGCAACGTCGCCTTCGACACGATGCTGCGTGCGGCCGATCCGCTGCGCGGCGTGCGCGACTTCGAGGCGGTGGCCGCGCTGGCCCGCGAAGCCGGTCTCGAACTGCTCGAGGACCGCGCGATGCCCGCCAACAACCGCTGCGTCACCTGGCGCCGTGTCGCCGCCGTTTGAAGAACTGTGAGATTTCCTGTTCCTGAGGCCTTGCTGAGGGACTTCAGGCCGGGCGCATCCGTCTGTCGGGCATGAGGCCTGGATCGTGCAGGAATTCACGACTTTGCGCTGATTTCACGGCAAGTGCGTGAGATGCATTCTCATCCGAATGCAGACCTTTCCCCTGCTTACAGGGCGTGTCGAGACGTGCGGTCACACCTGACGGTACCTGCTCACGAGCTGCGTACAGCGCTGATACAGCTGCTCACCAGAATCCGGCCTCGTTGAACAGCGCCGCCCTTCAGAGGGCCGCTGGCTCGCCGAAAAACCGGTCATATCACCGGATTCAGCGATTTGAATGGCTGGAAGATGTCCGTGAACCCACCAAACCCCCGCGAACAAGGGGTTGTGGTTTCGATTGTCTTCGTGCAGCAGTAACCGATACGAGGCCCCCGATGCACTCTCTTTCCCTGCTTGGCCGGCGTCATGCCGTGCTGGCCCTGGCGGCATGCCAGATCGCGACCCTGAGCGCCTGTGGCGGCGGCAGTGGTGGCGACAGCACGACGGCCACGGCCGCCGAGACGCCCACGGCCGAGGCTCTGGCCCGGCGTACCCGCACCACGACCACGACCACGACGGGGACGACGACCGGGACCACCACGGGCACCACGACCGGCACCACCACGACCGATACCACCACGACCACCGGCACCACCACCACGACCACCACGACTGGCACGACCACCACGACTGGCACGACCACCACGGTGCCGGCGGCGGCCACCGGCACGCTGACCAACCCGATCCTGTTCGTCACGCAGGTGCCCTTCTCCACGTCGGTGGACATGGCGACCCGTCTGGGCACCTTCGCCAACCACCTGCCGCAGATCCAGCGCGCGCCCCGCGGCGGCGACCTGATGATCCGCTACCCCGACGGCACGCTGCGCAACCTCACCAAGGAAGCCGGCCTGGGCATGGACGGCCTGCAGGGCACCAACGCGATCGCGGTGCGCGAGCCCAGCGTGCACTGGAGCGGCACCAAGGCGCTGGTCAGCATGGTGGTGGGCGCCCCCACCAGCCAGTACTACGACGTCGACGTGAAGTGGCAGATCTACGAGGTCACCGGCCTGGGCAAGGGCGAGGCGGTCAAGATCACCAAGGTCGCCAACCAGCCGACGGCCTACAACAACGTCTCGCCGCTGTACGGCACCGACGACCGCATCCTGTTCACCTCCGACCGTCCGCGCGGCGGCGAGGCGCATCTCTACCCGCAGCTTGACGAGTACGAGAGCACGCCCACCAACACCGGCATCTGGCGCCTGAACCCCACGACCGCCGAGCTCAAGCTGGTCAACCATGCGGTGAGCGGCGCCTTCACGCCGTTCATCGACAGCGCCGGGCGCATCATCTTCACCCGCTGGGACCACCTCAAGCGCGACCAGAACACGAGCGCGCTGGGCGCGGTCAACTACGCCAGCGAGGCCGCGGCCGCCGCCAAGCTGGCCGCGGCTGCCGAGGTCTTCCCCGAGCCGCTGGCCAGCAGCACCAGCACCTACGGCACGGTCAACGGGCATGACTTCAACCTGTTCTCGCCCTGGCACATGAACGAGGACGGCACGGGCGAGGAGACGCTCAACCACCTCGGCCGCCATGAGCTCGAGCCCGCGCTGCTGCCGCGCACCTTCGCCGCCGACAGCGCGCTCTTCGACTACTACAGCTCGGGCTTCGCCACCAACAAGAAGGTGATCCGCCACGACGGCGGCATCTACCAGATCCGCGAGGACCTGCGCAAGCCGGGCACCTTCTACGGCATCTACGCCCGCGAGTTCGGCGAGCTGGGCGCCAACCAGATCGTGCGCTTCAACGGCGCGGTGGGCACGAATCCCGAGCAGATGGCGTTCACCGACGCGAGCGATTCCACGCTGGCCACCGGCCGCTACCGCTCGCCCACGCCGCTGGCCGACGGCCAGATGGTGGCCAGCTACGCGCCCAGCGTGACCGCCGGCGCCTACCAGAACGTCCGCTTCACCGTGCGGCTGCTGAGCTACGACAGCACCACCGGCCAGTACGGCGCCGGCACCTCGCTGACCGGCGGCATCACCAAGACCGTCAGCTGGTGGGATCCGGACGTCAAGATGAGCTACAGCGGTCCGCTGTGGGAGCTCGATCCGGTCGAGGTGGTGGCCCGCACCCGCCCGACCATGAAGGTCGAGTCGGCGATGGAGTCGCCCGAGAAGGCCATCCTGACCGAGGAGGGCATCAGCGAGACGGCCCTGCGCGCCTGGATGAAGACCAACAACCTGGCGCTGATCGTCACCCGCAACCAGACCGCGCGTGACCGGGCCGACAAGCAGCAGCCCTACAACCTGCAGGTGCCCGGCGGCGCCAAGACGGTGGGCAACACCGGCAAGGTCTACGACATCGCGCACTACCAGATCATGGAGGCCGATTCGGTGCGGGGCTACACCAGCCGCAGCGGTCGTCGCCCGATCGCCCAGCCGCTGCCCTCGACGGTGACCGACAAGAACGTGCCCAACACGGCGGGCCCCGCCGGCAGCGTGAAGATCGCCGCCGACGGCTCGACCGCGGCCTTCGTGCCCGCCAACCGCGCGGTGACCTGGCAGACGACCGACACGGCCGGCACGCCGGTGGTGCGCGAGCGGGTGTGGATCACCTTCCAGCCGGGCGAGGTGCGGGTGTGCGCGTCCTGCCACGCGGTGAACCAGGCCGACCAGGCGGGTCGTGCGGCGCCGACCAACAAGCCCGAGGCCCTGCGCGCCCTGGTGCGCTACTGGAACACGCTGCCGAAGTGAGCGGCGTGCCGGGCGGGTCGATCAGACGATCTTCTCGCCCGGGTGCGTGATCTTGCGCATCGTCTCGAAGCGCTCGGACTCGATCATCAGCGGGAACTGCGGGTCGCCGTTCTCGCCGGGCACATGCCAGGCCGGGTGCTCGATGCCCTCGAACACCTCGCGCAGGCGCTCGCCCCAGGTGTCGTGGATCATCTTGAAGTAGGGGTTCTTCTCGTCGATGCAGACGATGCGCTCGGTCTGCAGCTCGCCCTCGCGGTAGACCAGCAGGTCCAGCGGCAGGCCCACCGACAGGTTGGACTTCAGGGTCGAGTCCATCGACACCAGCGCGCACTTGGCGGCCTCGTCCAGCGGCGTGGTGGGCGTGAGCACGCGGTCCAGGATGGGCTTGCCGTACTTCGACTCGCCGATCTGGAAGAAGCAGGTCTCGCGGGTGGCCTCGATGAAGTTGCCCGCCGAGTAGACCAGGAACAGGCGCATCGCCTCGCCCTGGATCTGGCCGCCGAAGATCATCGAGCAGTTGAAGTCGATGCCGGCGGCGCGCAGCGCCGGGCCGTCGGTCTCGTAGACGCGGCGCACCGCCGCGCCCAGCACCCGGGTGGCGTCGAACATGCTCCTGGCGTTCCAGATCGTGATCGGCTCGCCGCCGTCGGCCGCCGGAATCTTCTCGACCTGCAGGATCTCGCGCACCGACTGCGAGATCGAGAGGTTGCCCGCCGACAGCAGCACCATGCAGCGGTCGCCGGCCTTCTCGTAGACCATCATCTTGCGGAAGGTGCTGATCGCGTCGACACCGGCGTTGGTGCGCGAATCGGAGAGGAAGACGAGGCCGGCGTTGAGCCGGATGCCGACACAGTAGGTCATGGGAGAGGCAGCCTGAGGGGTTTCGGGATGATCGTGGGGCGGCGTCTCAGCGGCGCGGGGCGCCTGCGGCCAGCTGCTTGAGCTGATAAATCGCGTCGAGAGCCGACCGGGGGGTGAGCGTATCAGGGTCGAGCGCGTCGAGCGCCTGGCGCAGCGCCTCAGGAAGCGGATCGGGTGGCGCGGTCACGACAGCCGGCACGGGGTCCGGCACCGGCTCGGGCTCGGGCGCGGCGGCGAACAGGTCGATCTGCGGGGTGCCGGCGCTCTTCTGGGCCTCGAGCTGATCGAGCGCCTGGCGCGCCTGGCGCAGCACCGCCGCCGGCATGCCGGCCAGCCGCGCCACCTGCACGCCGTAGCTGCGGCTGGCCGGTCCGGGCTCGATCGCGTGCAGGAAGACGATGTCGTCGCCGGACTCGGCCGCCGAGACATGCATGTTCAGCGCGTGGCGGTGCTTCGCGGGGAACTCGGTCAGCTCGAAGTAGTGGGTGGCGAACAGCGCGAAGGCGCGGTTGCGGTCGTGCAGATGGCTGGCGATCGCGCCGGCCAGCGCCAGGCCGTCGAAGGTCGAGGTGCCGCGGCCGATCTCGTCCATCAGCACCAGCGAGTGCTCGGTGGCGCCGTGCAGGATGGCGGCGGCCTCGGTCATCTCCATCATGAAGGTGGACTGGGCGTTGGCCAGGTCGTCGGCCGCGCCGATGCGGGTGTGGATCGCGTCGATCGGCCCCAGCCGGCAGCGCGAGGCCGGCACGAAGGAGCCGATCGCCGCCAGCAGCACCGTCAGCGCCACCTGGCGCATGAAGGTGCTCTTGCCGCCCATGTTCGGGCCGGTGATGACCAGCAGGCGCCGCGCGGCATCGAGCCGGCAGTCGTTGGGAATGAAGCTGCCGGCGCCCGACTCGGCCAGCCGCGCCTCGACCACCGGATGGCGGCCGCGCTCGATCTCGATGCAGGGCTGCGGCACGAAGTCCGGCCGGCACCAGTCGAGGGTGCGCGCTCGCTCGGCCAGCGCGGCGAGCACGTCCAGCGAAGCCAGCGCGCGGCCCAGCTCGGACAGCGCCGCCAGGTGCGGCTGCAGCGCGTCGAGCAGCTGCTCCCACAGCCACTTCTCGCGCGCCAGTGCCCGCTCCTGCGCCGAGAGTGCCTTGTCCTCGAAGGCCTTGAGCTCGGGCGTGATGAAGCGCTCGGCGTTCTTCAGCGTCTGGCGGCGCTGGTAGTTCAGCGGCACCTTGTCGATCTGCCCGGCGGTGACCTCGATGTAGAAGCCGTGCACCTTGTTGTACTGCACCCGCAGGTTCTGGATGCCGGTGCGCAGCCGCTCGCGCGCCTCCATCTCGAGCAGGAAGGCGTCGCAGTTGGAGGAGATGGCGCGCAGCTCGTCCAGGTCCGGATCGAAGCCGGTGGCGATGACGCCGCC
>JAUPTP010000113.1 GCA_030918015.1 Pseudomonadota bacterium | reverse complement strand
TGTGCGGGTTGAAGCCGGCCACCGCCACCCGCGGCGCGGCCACGCCGGCGGCCTGCAGCGAGCGGTAGATCAGCGTGGCGGCGGCCTCGATGCGCGGCCGGGTCAGCCAGTTCACCGCGTCCCTGAGCGGAATGTGCGAGGACACGCGCGAGGTCCAGAGCTGCCCCAGCGTGTTGAACTCGCAGAAGTAGCCGGTCACGCCGAGGTGCTCGGCGAAGTGGTGCAGCTCGTCCTCGTGGCGCAGGCCGCCCTGCTTCATCGCGAACTTGTTGAGCGGGGCAAAGCAGATGGCGTCGATCTGCCCGGCCAGCGCGGCGTCCATGCAGCGGTCGAGCACCTGCAGCACCGAGGCGCCGCCCGGGGCCTGTGCCACGCTGCGCTGCACCTGCTCGGGCCGCACCGTGTCCACCGTCAAAAAGGCGGGCACCGAGGTGTCGGCGCGGCCGCGCACCTCGGCCAGGCTGGCCACCGGCGTGGTGGCCACGCTCAGGCCGGCCACCTGCTGGCCGTCGGCCCACAGCCAGGGGTCGCCCACCAGCACCACGTTGGCGGCGGCACAGGTCTCGGGGCGGGCCAGCAGGCGGGCGATCAGCTCGGGGCCGATGCCGGCGGGATCCCCCAGGGTGAGGGCGACGACGGGCAGGCGGGAGGGGGTGTCGGACATCGGTTCAGGGTCAGGAAGGGAAGGAATCGGATCGGGGCGGGGCGGGCGGGGCCTCACTCGGCCTTGATGCCGCGGCGCTTGATCAGGTCGGCGTAGCGGCGGTTCTCGGCCGCGTGGAAGGCCTGGAACTGGGCCTGGCTCATCGGCTGGTGGTCGGCGCCGAAGCTGGCCAGGCGGCTGCGGCTCTCGGGCAGAGCCAGCAGACGGTTGACCTCGGCATGCAGCCGCTCCTGCACCGCCTTCGGGGTGCCGGCCTTCATGTAGATGCCGTACCAGGCGCTCATCTCCACGTCCTTCACGCCGGCCTCGGCCAGGGTCGGCACGCCGGGCAGCTGCTCGTTGCGCGTCGCGCTGCACACCGCCAGGGCGCGCAGCTTGCCGCTCTTGATGTGCGGCAGCACCGAGGCCAGGGTGTCGAAGCTCAGCTGCACCTGGCCGCCGATCAGGTCGACCAGGGCCGGGGCCGAGCCGCGGTAGGGCACATGGTTGAGGGTGACGCCGGTGGCCTCCTCGAACAGCTCGCCGGCGATGTGCTGCGTGCTGCCGTTGCCCGAGGAGGCGTAGTTCAGCCGGCCCGACGGCTTGCGGGCCTCGGCCACCAGATCGGCCACCGTCTTCCAGGGCGAGCTGGCGGCCACCACCAGCACGTTGGGCACGGCGCCCACATAGACCACCGGCACCACGTCGCGGTCGCTGTCGTAGGCCAGGCGGAGCATGTGCGGGGCGATGGCATGCGCGGTGGACACGCCCATCACCAGGCTGTGGCCGTCGGTGGACTTGGCCACCACGTCGACCGCCAGGGTGTTGGACACGCCGGGGCGGTTCTCCACCACCACGGTGCCGCCCAGCGCCGGGCCCAGCCGGTCGGCCACGGTGCGGGCCATGGCGTCGGTGCCGCCGCCGGGGCTGGAGCCCACCATCAGGCGCACCGGCTGGGTGGGCCAGGCCGGCGTGGCGGCGCGTGCCGGCAGCACGCCCGAGCAGGTCAGCAGGGTGAGCAGGCCGAGCATCTCCCGGCGAGAGGTGGGGGGCATCGTTTGTCTCCGTTGGATTTCTTGTGATGGCTCAAGGGGCAGGGCCATCTCGCTTGCGGGGCCCGCCGTTTCGCCATGAAGTCATCGTAGGCAGGCAATACATTCCGGTATAGTGAAAACATCTCATGAAACCATCACTTTGGGTTATGAAATGACCGAAGGACCCGGGGCAGCCCAGCTGCTCAACCGACTGCGGCTGCGTCAGGTGGCGCTGCTGCTGGCCCTGCGCGACGAGGGCACCCTGGGCGCGGCGGCCACCGTGCTGGGCATGACCCAGCCGGCGGCCACGAAGATGCTGCAGGAGCTGGAGACGGCGCTGGACTGCGCGCTGGTCGAGCGCGAGGGCCGCGGCCTGCGGCTGACGCTGGCCGGACAGACGGTGCTGGGGCATTTCGAGGGCCTGCATGGCGCAATGACGGCGCTGGCCCGCGATCTGGACGGCCTGCGCGCCGGCGACGGCGGCCGGCTCAACATCGGCAGCGTGCTGGCGCCGTCGCCCACGCTGCTGACGCGCGCGGTGGTGCAGCTCAAGCGCGAGCAGCCGCGGCTGCGGGTGTCGATCCACACCGAGACCAGCGACCTGCTGCTCGACCAGCTCGCCCGCGGACAGCTGGACCTGGTGATCGGCCGGCTGACGGAAGGCCACAGCCGCGCCGACCATGTGGTCTGCCCGCTCGAGAGCGAGGCGCTGCGCGTGGTGGTGGGGCCTCAGCACCCCTGGGCCGACGGGCGGGTGCTGGGTCTGGTGAACCTGATGGAGCAGCCGTGGATCCTGCAGCCGCGCGGCTCGCCGATGCGCGAGCTGCTCGAGCAGGTCTTCCGCCGCGCCGGGCTGGACCGGCCGCGCGACCTGGTGGAGACCGCCTCGATCCTCACCACCAGCTTCCTGCTGGCCGAGGCGCCGATGGTGGCGGTGATGCCGGAGTCGCTGGCGACCTACTACGCCAGCCGCGGCCTGCTGAGCGTGCTGGCGGTGGACCTGACGGCGCAGCTCGACGACTACTGCTCCATCGTGCGCCGCGACCGGCCGCTGAATCCGGCCGGCCAGCGCTTCCTGCACCTGCTGCACGGGCTGGTGCCGCGTGTGGACACGATGACCGGCTGAGGTCGCCGGCCAGGCGCTCAGGTCGGCGGCATGGCGGCCTCGGCCTGCGCCGCGCGCTGCCCCAGGCGCTGGGCCAGCACCGCACACACCATCAGCTGCATCTGGTGGAACAGCATGATCGGCAGCACCAGCAGCCCGAGCGGCTGACCGGCGAAGAGGATCTGCGCCATCGGCACGCCGCTGGCCAGGGTCTTCTTCGAGCCGCAGAAGACGAGGGCGATGCGGTCGGCCTCGGCGAAGCCCAGCGCGCGGCTGCCGTGCACGAGCAGCAGCATCACGGCCGCCAGCAGCACGGCGCACACCCCGAACAGCGTGCCCAGCGTCTGCCAGCCCAGGCTGCGATAGAGGCCCTGCACCACCGCCTCGCTGAACGCGGCGTAGACCACCAGCAGGATGGTGCCCTGGTCCAGGAACTTCAGCACGCCGCGGTGGCGCTGCACCCAGCCGCCCAGCCAGGGCTGGGCGATCTGGCCGGCCACGAAGGGCAGCAGCAGCTGCACCACGATGCCCTGGACGCTGTGCCAGGACAGCCCGGGCGGCGATCCGCCGGTCGCCGCGGTCGGCAGACCGTGGGCCAGCAGCACCATCAGCAGCGGCGTGAGCGCGACCCCCAGCACGTTGGAGAGCGAGGCGCTGCACACGGCCGCCGCCACATTGCCCCGCGCCATCGACGTGAAGGCGATGGACGACTGCACGGTCGAGGGCAGCGCGCACAGGAAGAGCACGCCCAGCGTCAGCGTGGGGCCGAGCTGCGCGCTCAGCCACGGCATCATCGCCAGTCCCAGCAGCGGAAACAGCGCGAACGTGGCCAGCAGCACGCTCAGGTGCAGCCGCCAGTGCAGCAGCCCCTGCACCACCGCCTGGCGCGACAGCTTGGCGCCGTGCAGGAAGAAGAGCCAGGCCACGCCGACGCTGGTGAGCAGCTTCACGGCCTGGGCGGCGTCGCCCTGCACCGGCAGCAGCGCCGCCAGCGCGACGCTGCCCAGCAGCATCGGCACGAAAGGATCAGGAAGGAGCGAGGGCAGGGACATGGGCGAGCAGCAGGAACGCGGCAAAAAGGAGGCCAGGAAAGATGCGGCACCGATTGGACCCGGTGCCAGCCCTGAAGGTAAAGCAGCCGCCCGCTCAGCCGTCGACCGGCTGCGCCGGCGTCTCCAGCAGCAGCTGATAGAGCGCGAGATCGAGCCAGCGGCCGAACTTGAAACCGACCTGCGGCAGCGTTCCAGCATGCTGGAATCCAAGGCGGCGATGCAGGGCGATGCTGCCGGTGTTGTCCGCATCGATGGCGCCGATCAGCGCATGCACCTCATGGCGCCGGGCCTCGGCGATCAAGGCCTGCATCAGGTCGCGGCCCCAGCCCCGGCCCCGCTGGTCCTGGCGCACGTAGACCGAGTGCTCGACGGTGTACTTGAAGGCGGGAAAGGCGCGAAACGGGCCGTAGCTGGCAAACCCCAGCAGCTCGCCGGCGTCGTTCTCCAGCCCCAGGACCGGAAAGCCGCCGGCGCGCTTGGCCTCGAACCAGGTCGCCATGCTCTGCGCGGTGCGCGGGCGGTAGTCGTAGAGCGCCGTGGAGTGGGCGATGGCATCGTTGAAGATGGCCAGGATCGCCTCGGCATGGCGGTCGTGATGGCAGGCGACGAGATGGACGGAACTCATGCGGAGACTCCAGCAGACACGGAACAGGCAGCGACCGCACGGGCCAGCGCATAGCGCGCGGGCTCGCAGCCGGGGTTGTGGAAGGCGATGCGCGGACTGGCGGGCAGGGCCAGGCAGTCGCCCGCCGCCAGGCGCCAGGACTGCGGCCCCAGCGTGAGGACCATCTCGCCGGCCAGCATCCAGACGAGCTGCGGCGGCACCGCCGGCCCGGCGCTCTCGAACACGACCGTCTCGCCGGCGGGGAAGATCACCTCGACCAGATCCACCGGGCTGCCGGCGTCCCCCGGCGAGACCTGGCGGCGCCGGTAGCCGGAGGCCGGATCGCGCCACACCGGCTGCTGCGCAGCGCGGGCCAGCGGCGCGTCGGCGGGAGTGTCGAACAGGGCGGAGAGCGTCACCTCCAGCGCGCCGGCCAGCTTGTCGAGCACGGTCGCGGTCGGGCTGGTCTCCTGGCGCTCGATCAGCGAGATCATCGAGCGGCTGACGCCGCTGCGCGCGGCCAGCTGCTCCAGCGTCAGGCCCCGTGCGCGGCGCAGGGTGCGCAGGCGGTATGCAAGTCGTTCATCCAGGCCCATGATTCCATCATAATGGAAAAATTCTGGGTACCATCGCGGCCTTTCGACGCTCCACCTCCGACCGAACCCATGTCTCTTCCTGAACGCTTCCTGGTGGCGATGCTGCTGGTGTTCTCCGTGCCCTGGCTGGTGTGGCGCCTGGGCCGCACCGACCGCTGGGCGCCGCTGGTGGTGGTGCAGATCGTCGCGGGCATCCTGCTCGGCCCGGGCGTGCTGGGCGCGCTGCAGCCGGCGGTGCATGCCGCGATCTTCACGCCGGAGGTGATCACCATGCTCGGCGGCGTGGCGCTGTGGGCGGTGACGCTGTTCGTCTTCATCGCCGGCATCGAGCTCGACCTCGGCCAGGCCTGGCAGCACCGGCGCGAGAGCAGCATCACCGCCGGGCTGGCGATGGGCGTGCCGCTGCTGGCGGGCTGCGGCGCGGCCTGGGCGATGATGGGGCTGTCCTCCGGCTGGATCGGCGCGCAGGGCCGGACCTGGCAGTTCGTCGCCGGCGTGGGCATGTCCTGCGCGGTGACGGCGCTGCCGATCCTGATCCTGTTCCTGGAGAAGCTCTCGCTGCTGCGCCAGCCGCTGGGCCAGCGCATCCTGCGCTACGCCAGCCTGGACGACCTGGCGATCTGGGGCGTGCTGGCCCTGATCCTGATGGACTGGGACCGGGTCGGCCGCCAGATCGTCTTCCTGCTGGTCTACATGCTGCTGGCGGCCGGGCTGCGCCGGCTCATGCCACGCCTGACCGAGCGCGACCGCTGGCCGCTGGCCCTGGTCTGGCTGATCGCCTGCGCGCTGGGGGCCGACTGGTGCGGGCTGCACTTCATGGTCGGCGCCTTCCTGGCCGGCGTGTCGATCGAGGCGCGCTGGTTCGAGCAGGCGCAGCTCGACCGCATGCGCCATCAGGTGCTGTTCCTGCTGATGCCGGTGTTCTTCCTCAGCACCGGGCTGAAGACGCAGTGGGGCGTCGGCGGCGTGGCGGTGTTCGCGGCCGCCGCATGGATGCTGGTGGCCAGCGTCGGCGGCAAGCTCGCCGGCGTGGCGCTGGCCGGGCGCCTGCTGGGCTGGGCACCGGGCGAGGCACGGCTGATCGGCTGGCTGCTGCAGACCAAGGCGCTGATCATGATCATCTTCGCCAACGTGCTGCTGGACAAGCGCATCATCACGCCCGACACCTTCACCGCGCTGCTGCTGATGGCGGTGGCCAGCACGATGCTGACCATCCCGCAGGTGTCGCGGCAGCTGCGCGCCGCCGCCGGCACTCGGCCGACCTGATCCGAGGAGCGGCCGTCAGCCCGCCAGCGCCTGCGCATGCCAGGCCACATGCTCGCCGATGAAGCTGGCGATGAAGTAGTAGCTGTGGTCGTGGCCGGGATGGACGCGCAGCGTCAGCGGGTGGCCGGCGTCGGCGCAGGCGGCCTGCAGCAGCTCCGGGCGCAGCTGGCCGCGCAGGAAGTCGTCGGCCTCGCCCTGGTCGACCAGCAGCGGCAGGCGTTCGGCGGCCTGCGCGATCAGCGCCACCGTGTCGTGCGCGGCCCAGGCGGCGGGGTCGTCGCCCAGATAGGCGGTGAAGGCCTTCTGCCCCCACGGCACCTGGCTGGGCGCGACGATCGGCGCGAAGGCCGAGACGCTGGCGTAGCGGCCCGGATGGCGCAGCGCCAGGCTCAGCGCACCGTGGCCGCCCATCGAGTGGCCGCTGATCGCGCGCCGCCCGCTGGCCGGGAAATGCGCCTCGATCCAGGCCGGCAGCTCATGCACCACATGGGTCTCCATGCGGAAGTGCGTCGACCACGGCGCCTGCGTGGCGTCGAGGTAGAAGCCGGCGCCCTGGCCCAGGTCGTAGGCCGGGTCGTCGGCCACCTCGGGCCCGCGCGGGCTGGTGTCGGGCGCGACCACGATCAGGCCGTGCGCGGCCGCATGCTGCTGCACGCCGGCCTTGGTGATGAAGTTCTGCTCGGTGCAGGTCAGGCCCGAGAGCCAGTACAGCACCGGGCAGCGCTCGCCGGCCAGCGCCGCCGGCGGCAGGTAGACGCCGAAGCGCGTCGGCCCGCCCAGCGCCGGCGAATCGTGGGTCCAGACTTCCTGACGGCCGCCGAAGCTGGCGTGCTGCTCGATGCGTTCCATGGCCTCTCCCCGGGGTCAGTAATGCAC
>JAUPTP010000112.1 GCA_030918015.1 Pseudomonadota bacterium | reverse complement strand
CCAGGTCCTGCAGATCGCCGTCGACATAGTAGTGGGCGACCAGCACCGCGCCGCGCTCCTTCAGCAGCGTGCGGGCGCGGTCCTTCAGGGCCTGACGCTCGTCGCGGGTCAGCGGCTTGGGCACCTTGGCCCAGGCCAGCGCGGTGCAGCTCTGCCCGCTGGCGTCCTGGCGGGTGTAGTCGAATTGGAGTTCGGTCATGATCTTTCGGGATCGAGCGGGAGGGTGAGGGCGCGATCCTATCCGAGTCGTGCCGCCGGCCTGGCCGGCGGGCTCAGCGCCACTGGTTGCGCGCGACCGCCGCCTGCCAGCGCGCGGCCGCCAGATCGCCGAACTCGCGGTCGATGCAGGCCAGCAGCAGCAGGTCGGGCCGGCGCGGCAGCGGCAGCATCAGGTGATGCAGGCCGGGCTCGGCCCAGAGCAGCTCCTGCAGCGGCGCCGCGCCAGGCACGCTGGCGCGCGCCTGCCACATCGCGCAGCCCTGACAGGCGGCTGACCGGGCGTGCTGCGGGGCCTGGGCGGTCGTGGCCTGCAGCGACAGCAGCTCGGCCGAGGGGTGCTCGACCAGCGCCGCGGCCACCACGCCCGGCGCCATGGCCAGCACGGCCAGCATGCGGTCGGCCAGGACTTCGTCGATCTCGGCCGGGCGGGGGGGGCGTGGCGCAGCGGTGGCGATGGACGGCATGATGGGTTCGGCAGGCAGCGGCGTCGGGGGCGTGGTCGGCGTCGGGCGGCGCGCAGTCGCGACCGGTGGCGCGGACAGGCCGCAGACCTGCGCGATCAGCCGTGCGGTCCAGTCCGGTTCGCAGGAGAGCGGCGGCTCGATCACCTGGATCGTCAGGCCGCGTGGCCACAGCGCCCGGCGCAGGCGGTCGGCCCGGCTGGGCTTGTCGGCTGGCGAGAGCAGCTGCAGCGGCGGGCCGCTCCAGCTGTCGGGGCGCACCCGCTCGCCGATGCGCAGCACCATGTCCTTGTCGCGGCTGGAGCCGGCCAGCACCAGGGCGTGATCGGCCTGGCCGAGCAGGGCCAGCGCCACCCCGATCGAGCGGCTGTCGGCCGGCGAGGCCTCCACCTGCAGCACCCCGATCCATCCCCCGCCGGGGGCCGGCACCACGGCGCTGCACAGCCGCGCCACCGGTGGGTCGGGCAGCTGCTCCTGGATCAGCAGCGTCTCGGCCAGACCGGCCTGCACGCCGCGAGCCAGCGCCCCCAGGTCGAAGCCCGGCCAGCAGCCCTGCGGATCCCAGACGACCAGATGCCGTGTCGGCGTCGGGGCGTCGGCGCGGAAGAGGTCGGTCCGCGACGGCGCATCCGGGCGGTCCGCACGGGTGCGCAGCTCGCGCCGCTGCAGCGGGATGTCGCCCGTCATCGTCTCCAGGGACGGCGGGGCCGGGGATGCGGTCGAGCTCGGCATGTCGTCGTGCAGGGCGGCCGGGGCTCAGACGAGCACCTGCTGGGCCTCCATGATGCGGTAGCGGGTCATCGCCAGGTTGCTGCGCAGCTTGTCGAGCACCGACAGGATGAACAGGTCGGGGTGGGCCCGCAGCGTGCGCAGGATGTGATAGCGGCTGCCGGCGGTCACCAGGATCTCCTCGAGCGGGTCGCCGGAGCGGGCATGGCCGAGCTGGCGCAGCGTGCGCCGGTGCGTCTTCCAGATCTCCGAGGCGGCCAGCGCGGCGCGGTCGATGTCGGGGCCCGGCGCCGGGCAGGTGACGACCGCGCCGGTCATGCCGTTGATCAGCGCGACGAAGATCAGCCCGTCGAGCACCGTCAGCTCCTCGAGCACCGCGCTGGCGCGACGCACGTCGATGCGCGACTCGGACGGGCCCGCGCCGGGGCTGGTGTTGAGCAGCATCGGCTGGCTGATCGGGCCTGGATCGGTCGGCGGCGTCGCCACCGGAGCGTGGCCGACGAACAGCGTCGACTGGGTGGTCGGCGACGAGACCGGCGGTGGCGGCGCCCGCAGTCCGCTCGCGTCGGGCAGCGGCATCGGGGCGCTGGCGGCCTGCAGCGGCACCGGGGCGCTGGGCGAGGCCTGCTCCGAGCGCAGCTTCTGCCAGTGCGCCAGCATGCGGTTCCAGACCACGCTGGCGCTGGTGAGCGATTCGCAGATCGCCTCGACGCGCACCTGGTCGGGCCAGTCGAGCTGCTGGATGCGCTGCATCAGCGCGCCCGAGCTGACCGGCAGCATGAACATCAGGTTGCGGCACTGCCAGTGCAGGCTGTGGGTGGCCAGCCGGATGTCCTCGAGCATCGTGGCGATGTCGGCCGGCGCCATCGGGCCGATGATCACCACCGACAGGTCCGAGCGCTCCATCAGCGCGATCTGCACCTCGGCGGCGTCGCGGCCCTCGGCCTGGATGTCGGCGTAGTAGATCTTGAGCGTGTCGTCGGTGCGCCGCGGCAGCGTGGTGCGCTCGATGTCGGCCAGCGGCGCCAGGCTGGTCTGGTCGCGCATGTGCAGCCGCTCGATCGGCTGGCCGCTGGCGTCGGCCAGCGCGCGGATGACGGCCGCGGCCCACATGTGGGACGGGTCGCAGATGGTGATCAGCTTCTGTCGGACGAAGGTGTCCTTGCGGCTGCCGGCGAAGTGCGCCCGCATGGCCTGGGCGGGCGAGCCCTTGACCAGCAGTTCGTCATGGTGGGCGTCCGTCGCCGCCGACGGTTCGGTCGCCGGGGCCGGGGCCGCTTCGTCGTCGTCCTCCATGATGGTCGTCGACACGAAGGCCGCGTCCAGCAGGTCGCGCGTCGGGTCGTCCTTGCGGTTCGCCCGGTTGACCGCGTCCCGCAGCGGAGTGAGATCGCCAAAAAGGCTCTTGAGCATGTTGTTCTCGGGGTCTTGACGGGCCGAGGGATGATTTCGGCACGGCGCTACTTTAGTGCCTCAGGCCGCTGCTGGGCGGATTCCGAGCGAAAGTTCATGGCCTGATCTCCCGCGATGTGGCGCCCCATTGACTGCGTCTGATGGTCCTGGGCGTGAAATCATCCTGTCGATGCGGCAGGATGCGATCCTGGCGGCCCCGGAACCGGGCCGGGCGCCGCGCTCTGCCGTGTTCTCCCGGATTTGATGGTCGGCATGTTGTTGCGGTTGCTGTTGCGTTTCCTGAATTTGCTGTGGCTGATGTGGGTGTTCGTGCCGGCCGGGGCCTCGGCGGCGGAAGACTTCCTCGCGCCCGAGCGCGCCTTCCGCCTCGAGGCAGAGCGGCTCGATGGCCGCACCCTGGGGGTGCGCTACGAGATCGCGCCGGGCTATTACCTCTACCGCGAGCGGCTGGAGCTGCTCTCGGAGCCGGCGGCGCTGGAGATCGCGGCCGTGCCGCTGCCGCCGGGCGAGCGCAAGTTCGACGAGACCTTCCAGAAGGAGCTCGAGGTCTATCACCGCCAGCTGGCCTTCTCGGTGGACCTGGGGCCGCTGCTGCAGGCGGCGCAGGCGGCCGAGGGCGGTGCGGTCCAGGTGGTGCTGGGCAGCCAGGGCTGTGCCGACAAGGGGCTGTGCTATCCGCCGCGGCGCCAGCGTCTGCAGCTCGAGCTCGAGCGTGTCGGCGAGGTGCTGTCCGTGCGCCAGGTGCGGCTGCTGCCGCTGGAGGACGCGCTGGCGGGCGAGGCCGCGACGGGATCGCTGCCGATCGGTGGCGCTCCCCCCGATTCAGGGGGGGGGTCCGACCGCTTCGCCTCGGCGCTGGGCTCGGGCAGCCTCTGGAGCGTGGCGGCGGTGTTCGCGCTGGCCGGGCTGCTGCTGTCCTTCACGCCCTGCGTGCTGCCGATGGTGCCGATCCTGTCGTCGATCATCGTCGGGCAGGGCGGGGGCGTGTCGCGGCTGCGCGGACTTGCGCTGTCGCTGGCCTATGCGCTGGGCATGGCGCTGGTCTATACCGGCTTCGGCGTGGCCGCCGGCCTGGCGGGCGAGGGGCTGGCCGCAGCGCTGCAGACGCCCTGGGTGCTGGGGGGCTTCGCGCTGCTGCTGGCGCTGCTGTCGCTGTCGATGTTCGGGGTCTATGCGCTGCAGCTGCCCGTGGCCTGGCAGTCCCGGCTGAGCGAGGCGGGCGCGGGCCTGCGTGGCGGGCGTCTGGGCGCGGTCTTCCTGATGGGGGGCGTGTCGGCGCTGATCGTCGGGCCCTGCGTGGCCGCGCCGCTGGCCGGGGCGCTGGTCTACATCAGCCGCACGCACGACGTGGTGCTGGGCGGGCTGGCGCTGTTCTCGATGGCGATCGGCATGAGCGTGCCGCTGCTGCTGGTGGGGCTGTCGGCCGGGGCGCTGCTGCCGCGCGCCGGGGCCTGGATGGAGGCGGTCAAGCGGGTCTTCGGCGTGCTGCTGCTCGGGGTGGCGCTGTGGATGGTGATGCCGCTGCTGCCGGCGGTGGGGGTGATGCTCGGCTGGGGGGCGCTGGCGCTGGGCCTGGCCGCGGTGCTGTGGTCTGCGGTGCGTCCGGGTCGGGCCCGGTGGCTGGTGCGCGGGCTGGCCGTGGCGCTGGCGCTGCTGGCGCTGGTGCAGTGGGGCGGCGCGGCCAGCGGCGGGCGCGATGCGCTGTCGCCGCTGGCGCACCTGGGCGTCGGACGTGTCGCGGGCGAGCCGGTGCATTTCCGCCGCGTGCGCACGCTGGCCGAGCTGGAGGCCGCGGTGCGCGAGGCCGGCCGGCCGGTGATGTTCGACTTCTATGCCGACTGGTGCGTGTCCTGCAAGGAGATGGAGCGCTACACCTTCACCGATGCGCGGGTGCGCGAGCGTCTGGCCGGCGTGCTGCTGCTGCAGGTGGACGTGACCGCCAACAACTCCGATGACCGCGAGCTGCTGCGCCGGTTCAATCTGTTCGGGCCGCCGGCGATCCTGTTCTTCGATGCCGGCGGCCGCGAGCTGAGCGATCGCCGCGTGATCGGCTTCCAGGATGCGCCGGCCTTCCTGGCCAGTCTGGAGCGCGCGGGCATCCGCTGACCGCGGGCTCGCCAGCGTTCCGTCAGACCGGCATGGCATCGTCCTGGCCGAGATTCTTTTCCGAGGAGACCCCGCGATGAACGACGACATGACCCCGGCCCCCGTGCCGCCGACCTGCGACCTGTGCGACCGCTTCAAGGGCGACACCCGCGGCGACTTCCGCGTGCTGCCGCCGGTGTTCCGCGAGTTCGGGGGGCGGGCCGAATTCAGCGGCCCCGCGGTCACCGTCAAGTGCTTCGAGGACAACACCTCGGTCAAGGCGCTGCTGGAGGGGCCGGGCGAAGGCCGGGTGCTGGTGGTCGATGGTGCGGGCTCGCTGCGCCGCGCCCTGGTGGGCGGCAACATCGGTGCGGCGGCGGCGCGCAACGGCTGGGCGGGCGTCATCGTCGACGGCTGCGTGCGCGATGTGGCCGAGCTGGCCGCCTGCGACGTGGGCATCCGCGCGCTGGCGCCGATGCCGCTGCCCACCGAGCGGCGCCAGCCCGGCCTGATCGACCAGCCGGTGCAGATCCAGGGCGTGACCGTGCGGCCGGGCGACTGGATCCGCGCCGATGCCGACGGCATCGTGGTGATGTCGGCCCCACCGGCCTGATCCGGGCCGACCCACCCCGGCCGGCGTGCAGATTGCACGCCTGATCCTTACAGCGCATGCGGGGCAGGCCGAAATATGCGCATGACCGTCACCCTGCAGTGTTCCGCCGCGACAGCTGCCGCCGCCGATGTGGCGGCCGGCCCGTGCGGGCTGTCGCTGCCGGAGGTGCCTGATCTGCTGGAGCGGCTGCGGTCCGAGCCGGTGGGCGGCCTGTCGCGGCTGGCGGCCTGCCTGGATGCGCCGAGCTGCTCGCTGCTGATGCAGTGCGCCGTCATGCTCGGGCTGGGACCGCCGGGGGGGCGGCGATCCACCTTCGAGGCGGCCGTCGAGGTCTTCGGCCCGCAGCGCACCGTCGATCTGTTCGGCGTGCTGACGCTGGTGGGCCAGATGCAGATGCTGGCGAACCGGCGCGATGGCGCGGGCGGGCCGTGCACCTCCTGGGCCAGCTTCTGGTCGCACAGCCTGAACCGGGCACGTGTGCTGGCCTGGCTGGCGCGGCGGCACGGCGGCGAGACGCCGGACCTGGCGCTGGCCTTCGGGCTGCTGTGCGACAGCGCGGTGGCGCTGATGATGCTCGAGCTGCAGACGCCCAGCTACCGGGTCACCCTGGCGGAGGCCAATCTGGGCCACCGTCCGGTCACCGAGGTCGAGCGTGGCCGCCACGGCACGGACCATGCCGAGGTGGCCGGGCGGATCGCCGCCGGCTGGGGTTTCGATGCGGGTCTGGCCCGGGCGGTCGGTCACCATCACGACGACCGCGCGTTGACACCGCAGCAGGACGAGCGCGTGCGCACGCTGGTCGCGCTGGGCCTGGTGGCTGACCGCATGACGGTGCGGCCGGCCGCGCGGCATCGTCAGCATGTCGAGTGGCAGCGCGGCGGCACGATGGCCCTGCATGTGCTGGGCATGAGCGCCCAGGACTACGAGGACTGGCTCGACGAGGTCAACCTGCACTCGGTGCTGAACGGGCGCGGCTGAGGCCGTGCCCGGGGCGCGGACCGCTCAGGGCCGCACCACCTCCAGCAGCCGGTCCAGGCCGCCGGACTCGATCGCCACCATCGCACGCTCGCGCACCGCCGGCTTGGCGTGATGCGCCACCGACAGGCCGACCGCGCCCATCATCGGCAGGTCGTTGGCGCCGTCGCCCATCGCGATGGCCTGGCGCGGGTCGATGCCGTGCTGCGCGCACAGGGCCAGCACCGTGCGGCGCTTTTCCTCGCCGTCGCAGATGTCGCCCCAGTCCTGGTCGAGCACCCGGCCGGTGAGGCGGCCGTCGGCGTCGACCTCGAGCAGGTTGCTGCGGGTGTGGTCGATCTGCAGCAGATCGCGCAGCCGGTCGGTGAAGAAGGTGAAGCCGCCCGAGACCAGCACGATCTTCAGGCCGGCGGCCTGGCAGGTGCGCACCAGCGTCTCGGCGCCGGGGTTCAGGCGCAGCCGCTCGGTCCAGACCGCCTCCAGCGCCGACATCGGCACGCCGGCCAGCAGCGCCACGCGCCGGCGCAGGCTGTCCTTGAAGTCGGTGATCTCGCCGCGCATCGCCGCGGCGGTGATCGCGGCGACCTCGGCCTTGCGGCCGACCGCGTCGGCGATCTCGTCGATGCACTCGATGTTGATCAGCGTCGAGTCCATGTCGAAGGCGATCAGGCGGAAGTCGCTCAGCCGCAGCGGCGGCTCGAAGCCGCGCACCACCAGGCCCGGCGC
>JAUPTP010000111.1 GCA_030918015.1 Pseudomonadota bacterium | reverse complement strand
GGCCAGCGCCATCGTCCACGCCACGGCGGTCTCGCAGGTGTCGGCCGGGCGCCAGACGTCCAGGCCCGGGATCAGGCGCAGCGAGGCGGCGTGCTCGACCGACTGGTGGGTCGGGCCGTCCTCGCCCAGACCGATCGAGTCGTGGGTGAAGACGTGGACCACGCGCTGCTTCATCAGCGCGGCCATGCGGATGGCGTTGCGGCTGTAGTCGCTGAAGGTCAGGAAGGTGCCGCCGTAGGGGATGAAGCCGCCGTGCAGCGCGATGCCGTTCATGATCGCGGCCATGCCGAACTCGCGCACGCCGTAGTTGATGTGGCGGCCACCGACGCCGGCCTCGTTCTTCACGACCGCGCCGGTCTCGTCGAAGCGCAGGTTCGGGGTCGACTTGGTGTTGGTCAGGTTCGAGCCGGTCAGGTCGGCCGAGCCGCCCAGCAGCTCCGGCAGCTTGGCGGTGAAGTGCTCCAGCGCGAGCTGGCTGGCCTTGCGGCTGGCGACCGTCTCGGCCTTCTCGTGCGCGGCGGCGACCGCCTCGACCGAGATGTCGGCGAAGTTGTCCGGCAGATCGCCGGCCATGCGGCGCTCGAACTCGACCGCCAGCGCGGGGAAGTCGCGCACGTACAGCGAGTAGCGGTCTTCCCACTCGGCCTGGGCGGCGGCGCCGGCCTCGCGGCAGTCCCAGGCGGCGGCGACGTCGGCGGGAATGGTGAACGGCTCGGCCGACCAGCAGATGGCCTCGCGGGTCAGCGCGATCTCGGCGGCGCCCAGCGGCTCGCCGTGGGCCTTCGAGGTGTTGGCGCGGTTCGGCGAGCCCTTGCCGATGTGGGTCTTGCAGACGATCAGCGTCGGCTTGTCGGCGCTCAGCTTGGCCTGGGCGATCGCGGCGTCGACCGCGTCGATGTCATGGCCGTCGACCGGGCCGATGACGTTCCAGCCGCAGGCGGCGAAGCGCTGCGGGGTGTTGTCGATGAACCAGGGCGCGACCTGGCCGTCGATCGAGATGCCGTTGTCGTCGTACAGCGCGATCAGCTTGTTCAGCTTCCAGGCGCCGGCCAGCGCGACCGCCTCGTGGCTGATGCCCTCCATCAGGCAGCCGTCGCCCAGGAAGGCGTAGGTGCGGTGGTCGACGATGACGTGACCGTCGCGGTTGAACTCCGACGCCAGCAGCTTCTCGGCCAGCGCCATGCCCACGGCGTTGGTGATGCCCTGGCCCAGCGGGCCGGTGGTGGTCTCCACGCCCGGGGTGATGCCGACTTCCGGGTGGCCCGGGGTCTTGCTGTGCATCTGGCGGAAGGCCTTGAGGTCGTCCATCGACAGCTCGTAGCCGGTCAGGTGCAGCAGCGCGTAGATCAGCATCGAGCCGTGGCCGTTCGACAGCACGAAGCGGTCGCGGTCCAGCCACATCGGATCGGCCGGGTTGTGCTTGAGGTGACGCTTCCACAGCGCGACCGCGATGTCGGCCATGCCCATCGGGGCGCCGGGGTGGCCGGAGTTGGCCTGCTGCACGGCGTCCATGGCCAGTGCGCGGATGGCGTTGGCCATCGAGGTGGGGAGAGAAACGGTGGTGGCGGCCATGGGCGCGATCTGCTGTGGAGGAGGGATCGGAGGAAGGAATCCGCGATTTTACGGGGCAGCGGGCACCCACCCCTCGACGCCCGCTCCGCGGACCCGGTCATCACGGCCCGGACAAGGTGCGCATCCTCACCGCCTTGTCATCAAGACGTCAACGAGGATTGACCCGTGTCAACTCCTCCGCGCTCCGGCCTGCGAATCTTGCGCCCTTCCCGTCCCCCCCTCTCCCCACCTTGCCCCAGAGAGCCCATCGACCATGAGCACCCCAGCCTCGATCCGCATCATCCAGGACGAACACCAGGCGCTGCGCGCCATGCTGGATTCCCTGCGCCTGCTGCTGCGCCGCCAGCGCGAGCAGGGCAGCACGCCGCGCTTCGACGTCATCCGCGCGATGCTGTTCTACATCGACGAATTCCCGGAACGCCTGCACCACAGCAAGGAGAGCGAGCTGCTCTTCCCGATGGTCCGCCAGCACAGCAACGCGGCCGAGGACATCCTCGACCGGCTGGACCGCGACCACAACATCAGCGGCCACGCGATCCGCGAGCTCGAGCGCGCGCTCCTGGCCTGGGAGATGCTGGGCGAGCACCGCCGCATCGACTTCGAGACCGCGCTCGACCGCTACCTCGACTTCTACGCCGCGCACATGCGCCTGGAGGAAGAGGTGGTGCTGCCGCTGGCGCTGGAGGTGCTCGGCGAGGAAGAGTGGCGCGTGCTCGACGCCGCCTTCTCCGCCAACCGCGACCCGCTCACCGGCCACGCCCCGTCGCGCGAGTACGAGCAGCTCTTCAGCCGCATCGTGCGCACCGCGCCGGCGCCGATCGGGCTGGGGGAGGAGTGACACTCCCGCCATCCCGCTCCACGCACCGTGAGGCGCCCGTGGATTTACCGTAACGGGCCCTCCAGAGGCCCGTCGGATGGAGACTGGTTCTGGTTGTGTGCAGTGGATTGGCTTTTGGGATGCAGCCGCCATTTAGCTAGCACAGCGACACTGGTCGCGCTACACCACGTTTCTTCGAAAACAACCACTTTGACGGTCATTGAATTCCTTGTGCATTGAAGGACCAAGACTAGCATGCATCAACCATATAGCTCTGCACATACATTGCTGTGTGGTGACATGGCAGGTGCGTAGCCAATAGTACTAGGCCGGCATGCACACATTCTCTAGTTGCATTCATGCATCAACTCGAAACAAGGGATTTCCATGATCTTCAATAAGCGAATTTTCTCCATATCATTGGCTAGCCTCATCATAGCTGGCACCATTATTCCTCTGAACGCGAATGCGGGGTCCGGCGCCTATGGAAGTTCAGCTGCAGCACCTACCATCTACGCCAAGAGCTTCTGGTACAACGTTGCATACCCTATCGTCGGCACTCCTCCGAGCACAGCAATCATTACCGACGTATATTACTCATGGTACTACAAATCACGCCCATCAGGCCTATTAATCTACCTATGCAACAATACAGGAACAAAATGCCGCGACGTCACATCGACAGAATCTGGGCACATAGATTTCACAAATGACTCCATATCAGCGAGCCAGACGCTAAGGCTGTATTCACGAGTAAATGGCACGGGAACCATGACACCGTTAATCGGCGGACGTAGTAGTGTTACGGTAAATTACCAATGATGAGAAATTAAATCCACTAGAGCGTGTTATGAACTTCCCTCCGCAGCAATCACCGCTGCGGCCTTGGGGAGCATGCGGATGGCGAAGACGACGAAGTGCAAGCTGGCCAGCACCTGAGGCAAGCGCTCGACCACCCTCGTGGGCAGCAGTCGCTATGGCGCGCCTGCGCGCACAAGCCAGCGCAGCGCGTTGAACGCCTGCTCGCACACCGATTTCGCAACTATTTTGCTGAAACGTCTCACGCTCTAAACAGGCAGCGGGGAGCCAGACCGTGCGCCCAGCACGGTCATTTTGGACGGGTTGCGGGAGGAATGGCTGCTATAGCGCCGTCGATGGCTACAGGAGACGGTCACGTCTGGCGTGGGCAGGCATCCGGGTCAGCGAAGGTCGACAAACACAATAAATCAAACCATACAGAAACCTGTCGCCTCCAGATAGCCACTGGATTGCGAATTCTTGAAATCGATCATTTTCGCAACGATTTGAACCGGATCAGTCCCTTTTTCCTTCTCAGAAAAGTATATATCACGGACGCCGGAATCAACCCTTGAGGCTTCGCGCTCAAAATTTTTCACATAAGCATTTCTGACGCTTTCGTCTTCCATGCTCTGCCCTGTACTTGCCAGACGTATTTCACCTGAACTGATGTCAAACGTAACCTGACTGGATATGGTCGCCATATTGGCCGCAATCTTTTCCGCACCCACCGGGTCAAAGGAGATCTTTGCCAACAATTTTTGTTGACCCGGAGTTCGAGTCGGATAACTATTGGTTTCGCTTGCAGACAATGCCACCGCAGCGGCGGATATGGTTGCTTGATCACTTTTATTTTCCAGCTCCATCAATCCCCCACAGTTGTCTTGTGCCATTTTTTGGGCCATTTCCCAAGCCTGGGATGAGCCGATCGTCCCCGCAGATCTATATGCAGGGACTGCGTGATTATTTTGAATTCTCATTCAATTCTCCTTTGATTAGATCATGAGATTCATGTGATCGTCAGGTGACAGCAACCAAGTTGCTATCCAGAATAGCAAGGCAATTCCTATCTGTTTCGATGACTACTCTGGACGTAGCGCACCACGGAAGAGCCGGGCTGCATCCCACTCGCAGTGCGACCCAGGGTTGTGGGGCGGCCCCCCGCCCGCGCCCGCTGAATACACTGCACCCTCGTGAACACGCCCCAACGCCCCACCCTGCCCCCGCGCGCGATCGTGCTCGCCGCGGGCCGCGGCGAGCGCATGCGCCCGCTGACCGACACCACCCCGAAGCCGCTGCTGCCGGTCTTCGGCCGGCCGCTGATCGAGTGGCATCTGCTCGCGCTGGCCGCCGGCGGCGTGCGCGAGGTGGTGATCAACACCGCCTGGCTGGAAGAGCGCTTCCCCGAGGTGCTGGGCGACGGCAGCCGCTTCGGGCTGTCGATCCGCTGGTCGCACGAGGGCCGCGACTTCGGCGGCGCGCTGGAGACGGGCGGCGGCATCGCCACCGTGCAGGACTGGCTCTGCGAGGACGGCCGCGAGGCCTTCTGGGTGGTCTCGGGCGACATCTGGGCGCCGGAGTTCCGCTTCGCGCCGGAGGCGGTGGCGCGCTTCGTCGCCAGCGGCCGGGATGCGCACCTGTGGGTCGTGCCCAACCCGCCCTATCACCCGGGTGGCGACTTCGACCACGAGGGCGGCCGCGCCACCTACGCCAACCTCGCGCTGATGCGCCCGAGCGTCTGCGCGGGGCTCCCCAAGGGCCGGCGCGCCGCGCTCGGCCGGCTGCTGATCGAGGGCGTGGCGGCGGGCCGCATCTCGCTGGAGACCTGGCCCGGGCGCTGGGAGAACGTCGGCACGCCCGCCCAGCTCGCGGCCCTGCAGGCCCCCGCCGGCTCGGCCCCCTAGAATCTCTGCCCAGACGCCATGCGGCGGGTCTGCGCCCGCCGCCCTGGCGCCCCCTATCCGCTTCAGGTCCGGGTCGGCCCGGGCTGCAGCCCACCCTCATCCGCTCTAGCACACGCCCTTGCCATGCTGACCTTCCAGCAAATCATTCTCCGACTTCAGGAATACTGGGACGCCCAGGGCTGCGCGCTGCTGCAGCCCTACGACATGGAGGTCGGCGCCGGCACCAGCCACACCGCGACCTTCCTGCGCGCCCTCGGCCCCGAGCCGTGGAAGGCCGCGTATGTGCAGCCCAGCCGCCGCCCCAAGGACGGCCGCTACGGCGAGAACCCGAACCGCCTGCAGCACTACTACCAATACCAGGTGGTCCTGAAGCCGGCGCCGGCCAACATCCTGGAGCTGTACCTGGGCTCGCTGGAGGCGCTGGGCTTCGACCTGAAGAAGAACGACATCCGCTTCGTCGAGGACGACTGGGAGAACCCCACGCTCGGCGCCTGGGGCCTCGGCTGGGAAGTCTGGCTGAACGGCATGGAAGTGACCCAGTTCACCTACTTCCAGCAGGTCGGCGGCATCGACTGCAAGCCCGCCACCGGCGAGATCACCTACGGCCTGGAGCGGCTGGCGATGTACCTGCAGGGCGTGGAGAACGTCTACGACCTGAAGTTCTCCGAAGGCCTGAGCTACGGCGACGTCTACCACCAGAACGAGGTGGAGCAGTCGACCTACAACTTCGAGCACAGCAACGTCGAGTTCCTGCTGACCGCCTTCACCGCGCACGAGGGCAACGCGCAGCACCTGATCGAGAAGCAGCTGGCGCTGCCGGCCTACGAGCAGGTGCTCAAGGCCGCGCACACCTTCAACCTGCTCGACGCCCGGGGCGCGATCAGCGTGACCGAGCGCGCCGCCTACATCGGCCGCATCCGCAACCTGGCGCGCAGCGTGGCCGCCGCCTACCTCGACAGCCGCAAGCGCCTGGGCTTCCCGATGGCCCCGAAGGCCTGGGCCGACGAGGTGATCGCCAGGCTGGACGCCGAAGCCGCCAAGAACGCCGAAAAGGCCGAGAAGGCCGCCAAGAACGACTCGAAGAAGGCTGACTGAACCATGAGCACCACGAAGAACCTGCTCGTCGAACTCTTCGTCGAGGAACTGCCGCCGAAGGCGCTGAAGAAGCTGGGCGACGCGTTCGCCTCGACGCTGGCCGCCTCGCTGAAGGCCAGCGGCCTGGCCGCGCTGGACGCCGCCGTCACGCCCTTCGCCTCGCCGCGCCGTCTGGCGGTGCATGTCACCGGCGTGGCCGACAAGGCCGCCGACAAGGCGGTGCAGCAGAAGCTGATGCCGGTCGCCGTGGCGCTGACCGCCGACGGCCAGCCCACGCCGGCGCTGCTGAAGAAGCTCGCCGCCGTCGGCGCCGACGCCTCGGTCGTGCCGAGCCTGAAGCGCCAGCCCGACGGCAAGGCCGAAGCGCTGTTCCTGGACTCGGTCGTCGCCGGCGCCTCGCTGGCCGACGGTCTGCAGAAGGCCCTGGACGAGGCCCTGGCCAGGCTGCCCATCCCCAAGGTGATGAGCTACCAGCTCGCCGACGGCTGGACCTCGGTCAACTTCGTGCGCCCGGCGCACGGGCTGGTGGCGCTGCACGGCGCCGACGTGGTGCCGATCGGCACGCTGGGCCTCGCCGCCGGCCGCACCACCACCGGCCACCGCTTCGAGGCCGCCAACCCGACGGTCACGCTGCGTGACGCCGACAGCTACGCCGAGCAGATGGCCAGCGAAGGCGCGGTGATTCCCGGCTTCGACGCCCGCCGCGCCGAGATCGTGCGCCAGCTCGCCGACGCCGCCGCCCGGCAAGGCCTCAAGCCCATCGACGACGAGGCGCTGCTCGACGAGGTCTGCGCGCTGGTCGAGCGCCCGAACGTGCTCACCTGCCAGTTCGAGCCGGAGTTCCTGGACGTGCCGCAGGAATGCCTCATCCTGACGATGAAGGCCAACCAGAAGTACTTCCCGCTGCTGGACGCCCAGGCCAAGCTGACCAACAAGTTCCTGATCGTCTCGAACATCCGCCCGGAAGACCCGAGCGCGGTGATCGGCGGCAACGAGCGCGTGGTGCGCCCGCGCCTGGCCGACGCCAAATTCTTCTTCGA
>JAUPTP010000110.1 GCA_030918015.1 Pseudomonadota bacterium | reverse complement strand
ATCAGCGCGCCGGCGCCCGCGCCGGCGGCAAACGCCAACCAGTCGTTGCCGGTGTGCACCGAGACCGCGAAGCCGGCGATCGCCGCCACCAGCATCATCCCTTCGGCGCCCAGGTTGAGCACGCCGGCGCGCTCGTTGATCAGGAGACCCAGGCCGGCGATCGCCAGCACGGTGCCGGCATTCAGCGTGGCCGCCAGCAGCAGCGCGAACTCGTTCATCGTGCACCCTTTCCTGCGGCGCCCCAGCGCACGCGATAGGCGATCAGCGTGTCGCAGGCCAAGAGCGTGAACAGCAGCAGCCCCTGGAACACGCCGGTCAGCGACTTCGGCAGGCCCAGGCGCGACTGCGCCAGCTCCCCGCCGATGTAGAACATGCTCATCAGCAGCGCCGAGAAGACGATGCCCACCGGATGCAGCCGGCCGACGAAGGCGACGATGATCGCCGCGAAGCCGTAGCCCACCGGCACATAGGGCGTGAGCTGGCCCAGCGGGCCGGCGGCCTCCAGCGCGCCGGCCAGACCCGCCATGCCGCCCGACACCAAGAGCGCCGTCCACAGCGCGCCGCGCGACGAGAAGCCCGCGTACCGCGCCGCCGCCGGCGCCAGGCCCCCGACCTGCAGCGCAAAGCCCCGGTAGGTGCGGAACAGGAAGGCGGTGAAGCCCGCCACCGCCCCCAGCGCGATCAGCACGCCGATGTTGGCGCGCAGGCCCTCGAACAGCCGCGGGATCTTGGTCGGCGCCAGGAAGGTGATGGTCTGCGGGAAATTGAAGCCCTTCGGATCCTTCCACGGGCCGTAGACCAGATAGCTCAGCAGCATGTCGGCGACATACACCAGCATCAGGCTGACCAGGATCTCGTTGGCGTTGAAACGGTCGCGCAGCAGCGCGGTCAGGCCCGCCCAGGCCATGCCGCCCAGCACGCCCGCGGCCAGGATGGCCAGCACGATCCAGCGCGACGACTCCGCGCCGGCCTGCAGCGCCACCCAGCCCCCGGCCAGGGCGCCGACGATGAACTGGCCCTCCGCGCCGATATTCCACAGGTTGGAGCGGAAGCACACCGCCAGCCCCAGCGCGATCAGCACCAGCGGCACCGCCTTGACGCTGAGCTCGGACAGCGCACGCGCGTCCTTCAGCGGCTCGACGAAGAAGACCTGCAGGCCCTTGACCGGGTCCTTGCCCAGGAGCGCGAACAGCGCCATGCCGATGATCGTCGTCAGCACCAGCGCGATCAGCGGCGACGCCAGCGACATCGCCTTCGACGGCTGCGGGCGGGCCTCAAGCCTGAGCATCGCTGCCCTCCTTCGTGTTCTTCATGTCGTCCTGCCACAGGCCGGACATCCAGGCGCCGATCTGCTCGATGGTGGCGTCGCGGGTGGCGATCGAGGGCGAGAGCCGCCCCTGCGCGATCACCAGCAGCCGGTCGCTGATCTCGAACAGCTCGTCGAGCTCCTCGCTGACCACCAGCAGCGCGCAGCCGGCGTCGCGCAGCGCCAGCATGGCCTGGCGGATCTGCGCCGCCGCGCCCACGTCCACGCCCCAGGTCGGCTGGCTGACGATCAGCAGCTTCGGGCGCGCGTCGATCTCGCGGCCGACGATGTACTTCTGCAGGTTGCCGCCCGAGAGCGACTTCGCCACTGCGTCCGGGCCGCCGGCCTTGACGTTGTAGCGCCCGATCAGCTCGGCCGCCTGCGCGCGGATCGCGCCCATCTTCAGCCAGCCGCCGGGGCCGACGTTCTCGGTGCGGGTCAGCAGCAGGTTGTGCGCCAGCGACAGCGTCGGCACCGCGCCGCGGCCCAGACGCTCCTCGGGCACGAAGTGCAGGCCCAGGCGGCGGCGCTGCGCCGGCGTGGCGCGTGCGATGTCCTGGCCGGAGAGCCGCACCGAGCCGGCTGGCGCGCGCCGGTCCTCGCCCGAGAGCGCGGCCATCAGCTCCTGCTGGCCGTTGCCCGACACGCCCGCGATGCCGACGATCTCGCCGGCCCTCACCTGCAGCGCCAGCCGCGACAGCGTGGTGCCGAACGGGTCGGCCTGCGGCAGGTCCAGCCCGTCGACCGCCAGCACCACCTCGCCGGGCGCGGCCGCTCGGCTGCGCAGCGCCGGCGGCTCGGCGCCGATCATCAGCTTCGACAGCGAGGCGTTGGTCTCCCGCGTCGGATCGACCTCGCCGGTGACCCGCCCGCCGCGCAGCACGGTGCAGTGGTGGCACAGCGCGCGGATCTCGTCGAGCTTGTGGCTGATGTAGAGGATCGAGCAGCCGGCGTCGGCCAGCCGGCGCAGCGTGACGAAGAGCTTCTCGACCGCCTGCGGCGTCAGCACCGAGGTCGGCTCGTCGAGGATCAGCAGCTTCGGATCGGTCAGCAGCGCGCGCACGATCTCGACGCGCTGGCGCTCGCCCACGCTCAAGGAGTGCACCGGCCGCAGCGGATCGACCTCCAGCCCGTACTCGCCCGAGACGGCGCGGATGCGCTCGCTCACCTGCGCCAGCGACATCGACCGGTCCAGGCCCAGCCAGACGTTCTCGGCCGCGGTCAGCGTGTCGAACAGCGAGAAGTGCTGGTAGACCATGCTGATGCCGAGCTGGCGCGCATGCGCCGGGCTGGCGATCTGCACCGGCTGGCCGTTCCAGCGGATCTCGCCGGCGTCGGGCTTCACCGCGCCGTAGATGATCTTCATCATCGTCGACTTGCCCGCGCCGTTCTCGCCCAGCACGGCGTGGATCTGCCCGGGCGCGACCGTCAGCGCCACGCCATCGTTGGCGCGCACCGCGGGGTACTGCTTCGTGATGCCCAGGAGTTCCAGGCGAGGGGGGGCGGTCATCGGGAAAGACTCCGGGTCGGGTCGGGCGTGCGGCACGCGGCGTGGAGCACGAAAACGGTGCGCATTGTCACAAAAACTGACGTCAGCGGATCGGCGCGCGCCGGAACAGCGCGCGGCCGGCCACCCAGGCGGCCGCCAGGTTGCGCTCGTCGCCGAGCGTCATCCAGGCGAAGACCCGCTCATGCAACTGCCGCGCCCGCGCATCGCGGTGCGTGGCCACCGGGCCGGCGGCCCAGTCCCACAGCGCCAGATCGCCCACGCCGCCGGGCTCGAGGCGGCCGATCTCGCCGCTCAGGCCCAGCGCCGCGGCCGCGCCGAGCGTGGCGCCGTGCAGCGCCTTCCAGGCGGTCAGGCGCACGCCGCGCAGCGCCTGAACCTTGTAGGCGTCGGCCAGCGTGCGCAGCATCGACAGGCTGGTGCCGCCGCCCACGTCGCTGGCCAGCGACACGCGCGCGCCCGCGGCCTCCAGCTCCGGCCAGCCGATCAGGCCGCTGCCGAGAAAGAGGTTGGAGCTGGGGCTGTGCGCGATCTGCGCGCCGGTGTCGGCCAGCAGCGCGCGGTCGGCGTCGTCGAGCCAGATGCCGTGCGCCAGCACCGCGCGCTCGTTGAGCAGCCCGGCGCGGTGGTAGACATCGAGGTAGCTGCGCGCCTCGGGGAAGAGCTCGGCCACCCAGGCGACCTCGGCGCGGTTCTCGGCCACATGGGTCTGCATGTAGAGGCCGGGCACCTCCCTCATCAGCCGGCCGGCCATCGCCAGCTGCCCGGGCGTGCTGGTCGGGGCGAAGCGCACCGTCATCGCGTAGGCCAGCCGGCCGCTGCCGTGCCAGCGGCGGATCAGGTCGCGGCTGTCGCGCTCGGCTCCCGTCACGTCGTCGCGCAGGCCGTCGGGCGCATGGCGGTCCATCAGCACCTTGCCGGTGACCAGGCGCATGCCGCGGCGGTGCGCGCCGGCCAGCAGCGCCTCGGTCGAGGCGACATGCACCGTCGGGAACACCACCGCGCTGGTGCTGCCGTGCGCCAGCAGCGCATCGAGGAACAGCTCGGCCCCGGCGGCGGCCACCGCCGGATCGGCATGGCGCATCTCGGCCGGGAAGGTGTAGGTCTCCAGCCAGTCGAGCAGCTCGGTGCCGTAGCTGGCGATGACGTCGAGCTGCGGGCTGTGCACATGGGTGTCGATGAAGCCGGGCATCAGCAGCCGGCCGCGCTGATCCTCGACCGACCACACCGCGGCATCCGGCGTGAAGGCCGCGGCCGGCTGGACGCCGGTGATGCGTCCGGCCTCGACCAGCAGCCAGTGGTCGGGCCGCCAGCGCACGCCCGGCACGAGGCCGGTGGCCGGATCGGGCGCGGCCCAGCCGGGATCGGCATCGAAGTCGAGCAGGTCGGCGCGCAGCGCCAGGCGGTCAGGAGCAGGCTTCATGCAGAGGCATCGGAGTCGGGAAGAACATCGGGCACCGGCTCGAGCGGCGAGCCCGGCGCCGGCAGCCGGCGCGCGACATCGCGCACCGTCTCGCGCAGCCAGCGCAGCGACTCGGCGCCATGCGTCACGTCGTGCCAGAGCTGGTAGTAGGTCAGCGCAGGCAGATCGGCCGGGCAGGCCACGACGCGCAGCGGCAGCGTGCCCAGGTGGCGCTGACAGAACAGCCGGCCGGTGGTCAGCACCAGCGTGTCGCTGTGCGCCAGCATCGTCGGCACCAGCGCGAAATGCGGGCTGCGCACGACGATGCGCCGCTGCAGGCCCTGGCGCGCCAGGTGCTCGTCGATCACGCCGTGGCCGCCGGTGTGCAGCGCGGTCGGCGCGACATGGTCGGCGGCGAGATAGCGCTCCAGCGTCCACTCGCGCGGCCGGCGTGCCGCCCGGTGGCCGGCGCCGACCAGGCAGACGATCTCGTCGGAGAACAGCCGCCCGATGTGCAGCTCGGCCGGCGGCTCCAGCCAGTTGCCGATCACCAGATCGACCTCGCCGCGCGCCAGCCGGGCGCGGTAGTCGAACTCGGCCGACAGCGCGTGGATGGTCAGCCGCGCGCGCGGCGCCTGCTGGCGCAGCCGCGCCACCAGCATCGGCAGGAACAGCGGGTCGAGGTAGTCGCTGGCGGCGATGCGGAACTCGACCTCGGCCGCGCCGGGCGTGAAGGCGCGCCGCCCCGCCTTGCCGCCGAAGAGCTGCTCGGCGCTGCGCAGCAGCGTCTCGGCCGGCGCCATCAGCTGCAGCGCGATCTCGGTGGGCACCATGCCGGCGCCGGCGCGCACCAGCAGCGGGTCGCCGATCAGCGCACGCAGCCGGCGAAGCTGCGCGCTGACCTGCGGCTGCGTGGAGGACAGGCGCATCGCGGCACGCGAGACGCTGCGTTCGGAAATCACGGTGTGAAAGACCCTGACGAGATGGAGCTCGATGGTGTCGAAAACGGCGCGCTGCGTCATACGTTCATTCTCATGCAGATCATCATGTCTGGCGCATGTCATGCGGCGCGTGCTGGGGTATGTTCCGGCCCATGCCCGAGATCTCGCCCCGACCGATCCGCTTCGTCCACCGCGGCCGCGCCGTCGCGCTTGAAGGCGTGCAGCCCACGCGCACGCTGCTCGACTGGCTGCGCGAGGACGCCCGCCCGCGCTGCACCGGCACCAAGGAAGGCTGCAACGAGGGCGACTGCGGCGCCTGCACCGTGCTGGTGGCCGAGCGCGACGACGACGCGCCCGGCGGCGTGGCGATCCGCAATGTCAACGCCTGCCTGAGCTTCCTGCCCGCGCTCGACGGCCGCGCCGTCATCACCGTGGAAGACCTGCCGCAGCCGCATCCGGTGCAGCAGGCGCTGGTCGCGTGCCACGGCTCGCAGTGCGGCTTCTGCACGCCCGGCTTCGTCATGACGATGACCGCGCTGCGCGAGGCGCATGCGGCCGCCGGCACCCGCCCCGAGCGCCCGGCCATCGCCGACGCGCTGGCCGGCAACCTGTGCCGCTGCACCGGCTACCGCCCGATCATCGACGCGGCCGAGCGCATGTTCGAGCTGCCCGACGCGCCGATCGACCGCGCCGCGCTGCGCGCGCAGCTCGATGCGCTGGCGGCCGAGGCGCCCGAGATGACGCTGGAGGACTTCGCCGCGCAGCGCCTGGCCCGGCCCGAGGCGCGCATCGTCGCCGGCGCCACCGATGTGGCGCTGTGGGTCAACAAGCAGTTCCGCGACCTCGGCGAGCCGCTGTGGATCACCCGCGTGCCCGCGCTGCGCCGCATCGCGACCGACACCGACGGCACGCTGCACCTCGGCGCCGCCGCGTCGCTGGAGGACGCCTGGGCGGCGCTGGCGGCGCGCTGGCCGGCGCTCACCGAAGTCTGGCGGCGCTTTGCCTCGCCGCCGGTGCGCCATGCCGGCACGCTGGGCGGCAACATCGCCAACGGCTCGCCGATCGGCGATGGCGCGCCGGTGCTGATCGCGCTGGACGCGCGCATCGTGCTGCGCCGCGGGCCCGACACCCGCACGCTGGCGCTCGAGGATTTCCACCTCGACTACATGAAGAACGCGCTCGCGCCGGGCGAGTTCGTCGAGCGGCTGGTCGTGCCGCCGTCCCCTGAGGGCACGCAGCTGCGCGCCTGGAAGATCAGCAAGCGCTTCGACAGCGACATCTCCACCGTGCTGCTGGCCGCGGCGCTGCGGCTGGACGCCGACGGCCGGATCGCCGCCGCGCGGCTGGTCTTCGGCGGCATGGCGGCGATCACGAAGCGCGCCGCGCAGACCGAGGCGGCGCTGCTCGGCCAGCCCTGGAACGAGACCGCGCTGCAGGCAGCGCAGGCCGCGCTGGCGCAGGACTTCCGCCCCTTGAGCGACCTGCGCGCCAGCGCCGGCTACCGGCTGGCGGTCAGCGCCAACCTGCTGCGCCGGCTCTGGCTAGAGACCCGGCCCGACGATCCGCTGCCGGCCAGCGCCACCCAGGTCCGGGAGTTCCGCGCATGAGCCAGAGCATGAGCACGAGCACGACCTCGCCCGTCATCGGCACCTCGCGCCCGCATGAATCCGCGACGCTCCACGTCACGGGCCGCGCGCCCTACATCGACGACCTGCCCGAGGTCGCCGGCACGCTGCATGGCGCGCTCGGCCTGTCGCCGCTGGCGCACGGGCGGCTGGTCGCGCTCGACCTGGCGCGGGTGCGCGCGATGCCCGGCGTGGTCGCGGTGCTGTCGGCCGCCGACATTCCCGGCGTCAACGACTGCGGCCCGATCGTGCACGACGACCCGATCCTGGCCGAGGGCACGGTGAACTGGCGCGGCCAGCCGATGTTCCTGGTCGTCGCCCGCACCCGCGGCCAGGCGCGGCGCGCGGCCGCCCTGGCGGCGCAGGTCGCCACGATCGAGCCGCTGCCGGCGGTGCTCGACCCGCTGGAGGCGCACCGGCTGCAGCAGTACGTCGTGCCGCCGATGCACCTGCAGCGCG
>JAUPTP010000109.1 GCA_030918015.1 Pseudomonadota bacterium | reverse complement strand
CGCCTGGACGGCAGGCGGCCAGGGTCTGCGCATTGAGCAGGCCGCGGTTGTCGTCGGTCAGCGGGCAGTGCAGGCTGATCGCATCGCTCTCGCGCCAGATCGTCGCCAGGTCGACCGGCTGCACGCAGGCGGGCAGGTCCTTGGCGTACGGGTCGAAGCCCAGCACGCGCATGCCCAAGGCATCGGCCATGCGGGCAAAGCGCAGGCCGATCGCGCCCAGGCCCACCAGGCCCACGGTGCGGCCTTCCAGCTCCACGCTCTTGTGCGTGGCCTTGTCCCAGTGGCCGGCATGCATGCGCGCGTTCATCGCCACCACCGACTTGGCACAGGCCAGCAGCAGGGCCAACGCATGCTCGGCCACTGCCGCCGCATTGGCGCCGGCCGCGGCCACCACCGCGATGCCGCGTGCGGCGGCGGCGGTCTTGTCGATGGTGTCGGTGCCGCTGCCGTGCTTGGAGATCACCTTGAGGCGGGGCGCCGCATCCATCACGGCCGCGCCCACCTTGCCGTAGCGCACGATGACGGCCACCGGATCATGCTGCCGGCACAGCGCGATCAGATCGGCCTCTGCGGGCCTGGCGCCGGCGTAGACCACGTCGTAGCCGGTCAGCAGGGCCAGCGCGTCGGCGGCCAGGTCGGCGCCGGTCACCAGAAACACGGGCTTGCTCACAGCGACTCTCCGTCCTTCAGCACGCCAGCGGCGCGCAGCGAGGCATCCAGCCAGCCCGGGCGCAGCTGCCTGCCGCTCTGGATGTCGGCGATGCGCCGGGTCTCGGCGGCCACCTTCTCCGCCGCCAGCGGCAGCAGGCTGGCAGCCTTGCTGCGCTCGACCACGGTGATGCCGTCGGCGTCACCCACGATCAGGTCGCCGGGGTTCACGGTGACGCCACCGATCGAGACGGGATGGTTCACGCGGCCGGCCACCGACTTGGTGGGGCCGTTGGGGTTCAGGCCCGCGGCCCACATCGGGAAGTTCAGCTCGCGGATGGCCTCGCTGTCGCGCACCGCGCCGTCGATCACCACGCCGGCGAGGCCCAGCGCCTTGGCCTGCTGGCTCATGATCTCGCCCATCAGCGCGCTGCTGAGGTCGCCCTTGCCGTCGACCACGATCACGTCGCCCGGCTGGGCGATGGCCAGCGCCACATGGATCATCAGGTTGTCGCCGGGGCGCACTTCCACGGTGATGGCGCTGCCGGCCACGCGCATGCCGGGCGCGAGCGGCGCGATGCGACCGCTGAGCGCGCCGCGCCGGCCCGCCACGTCGGCCAGGATGGACGACGGGAACTGGCCCGCCTGCTCGACCACGGCGGGGTCCACGCGCTCGATGGTCTTGATCACGTCGGGCAGCCATGCAGCGGCTTGACTCATGCGAATCTCCAGGAAAAGACGAAGAGGGAAAGGGATGCCGGACGGGCCCGGCGGCACGGCAGGCGGGGATCAGTCCACCCGCGCACCCGACTCCTTGACGACCCGGCCCCAGCGCGGGATGTCGTCCTTGATCAGCGCGGCGAACTGCTCGGGCGTGCCGCCCAGCGGGTCGGCGCCTTCATCGCCCAGGCGCTTGGCCAGCTCGGTCTCGTTGATGGTGGGCACCTGCGGCAGGTCATCCACGCGCTTGGCCGAGGACACCGCCAGCGCCCGCAGCTTGCCCTGGCGGATCTGGCCAATCAGGGTGGGCACGGCCGAGATGTAGAGATCGACGTTGCCGCTGATGACGTCGGTCATCGCCGGACCGGCGCCCTTGTAGGGCACATGCTGCATCTTGATGCTGGCGGCCTTCTGGAAGAGCTCGCTCGTCAGGTGGGCCACCGTGCCGTTGCCGGAGGTGGCGATGTTGAGTTCGCCCGGCCTGGCCTTGGCGGTGTTCGCCACGTCGGCCAGGGTCTTCAGCGGCGAAGTCGCGGCGGTGACCAGCACCAGCGGCGAGCTGGCCAGCAGCACCACCGGACTCAGGTCCTTCTGCGGGTCGTACGGCAGCTTGCTGTACAGCGTGGGGTTGATCGCGATGTTGCTGGTCTGGCCGATCACCAGGGTGTAGCCATCGGCGGCGGACTTGGCCACGCTGTCCACGCCCAGGTTGCCCCCGGCGCCAGACTTGTTGTCGATCACGAAGATCCAGCCGGTGGCCTTGGCCACGCGCTGGCTGGTCTCGCGGGCGATGATGTCGGTCCCGCCGCCGGGCGGGAACGGCACGACGATGCGGATCGGCTTGGCCGGCCAGGCCTGGGCGGCGGCGGCGCCGCACACGGTGGCCATGGTCAGGCTCAGGGCGAGGCGGGTGATGAACTTCATGGTGTCTCCTGCTGGGGCGAGGTGGCCAAGCTCGGACGAGGCGCACGGCTGGCTTCTTGGGGAGCCAGTATGGGCGGCCCGCCATTCATCGGTCCAATCGATAATTCATTGCGAAACATTGACAGGACTTTTGCAATGGACCTGCGCGACCTCCGCTACTTCGAGACCATCGCCGAGCTGCAGCATGTGGGCCAGGCCGCGGACCGCCTGCACCGCTCGCAGCCGGCGCTGACCAGCAGCATCCGCCGTCTGGAGGAAGCCTGCGGCGCGGCGCTGTTCGAGCGGGCTGGCCGGGGCATCCGGCTGACCCCGGCCGGCGAACTGCTGCGGAAGTGGGCCCGGCGCCTGCGCTTCGACGTGGAAGACGCGCAGCGCGAGCTGGCCACGCTGGGCGCGGGGCTGAGTGGCCATGTGCGCATCGGCATCGTGCCGACGGCGGCGCAGTTCCTGCTGCCCGAGGTGGCCGGCCAGCTGCTGCAGGAGGCGCCCGAGGTGACCCTGCGCACCGTGGTGGGCCTGGTGGACGCACTCAAGCCCCTGCTGCGCGCCGGCGAGATCGACCTGATGGTGGGCACCCAGACGCCGGAGGAGCCTGGCCTGGTCTCGCAGGTGCTGTCGGAGGACACCATCGTGGTGGCCGCCTCCGCCGAGCATGAGGTGTTCCAGACCCAGCCCTCGCTCCAGGACCTCGGACGCTGGCGCTGGGCGCTGCAGCCGCCCGGCGCCCCGACCCGCGACTGGCTCGACCACACCTTCGACCGCCAGGGCCTGCCGCGCCCGAAGGTCCAGGTCGAGTCCACCATGCTCCTGATGCTGCCGGCGCTGATCGCGCGCACCGGGCTGCTGAGCTTCATCTCGCGCCACCATCTGCAGGGACCGGACCGCGTTCCCGGCCTGAAGGAGGTGCCGATGCCCGAGGCGCAGATGCGCCGCCGCCTGGTGGTGACCTGCCGCGAAGGGGCCTTCCTGTCGCCGGCAGCGCAGCGCCTGCTCGACCTGTTCGTCAGCTCGGCGCAGGCGCAGACGGCCTGAGACAATTTCCCCACCATGCTGCGCTACCACACCCAACCCGTCACCGCCTTCGCCCAGAACTGCTCCCTCGTCTGGGACGACCAGACGAAGCAGGCCGCCGTCATCGACCCCGGCGGCGACCTGCCCGAGCTGCTGGCCACCGTCGAGCGGCTCGGCCTGAAGCTCGAGCAGATCTGGCTCACCCACGCCCACATCGACCACGCCGGCGGCACCGGCGAGCTCTCGCGCACCCGCGGCCTGCCGATCATCGGCCCGCACCGCGGCGACCAGTTCTGGATCGACGGCCTGCCGCAGCAGAGCAGGATGTTCGGCTTCCCCGCGGCCGAGCCCTTCACGCCGACGCGCTGGCTGGAGGACGGCGACACCGTGACGCTGGGCGCACACACGCTGGACGTGCGCCACTGCCCCGGCCACACGCCCGGCCATGTCGTCTTCCACAGCCCGGAGATGAAGCGCGCCTTCGTGGGCGACGTGCTGTTCGCCGGCAGCATCGGCCGCACCGACTTTCCCGGCGGCCACCACCAGACGCTGATCGACTCGATCACCCAGCGCCTGTGGCCGATGGGCGACGACACCGTCTTCATCCCCGGCCACGGCCCGGAGAGCAGCTTCGGCGAGGAGCGCCTGGGCAATCCCTATGTGCGCGGCACCTGAGGCACCGCCCGGCCGGCTTCCTCCATTGGGAGGGGATGGCCCCGCCGCGGGCCCGTCCCGCTTGCCCGAAGACGGCAGGCGGACCTATCGTCGACAGCGATGTCGCACGACCCTGCCCGCCCCCACGCCCCCCCGGAGGACCTGATCGACGCGCTGGCGCTGTCGCCCGACATGGCAGCGCTGGCGCGGCAGTCGGGCCTGCGGCGCTTTCGCAAGGGCGTGCTGCTGATCCAGGAGGGCGATGTCAGCGACACGGTCTACCTGCTGCTGTCCGGCCAGGTGAAGGTCTATGCGGCGGCCGCCAATGGCCGCGAGATCACCTTCGGGCTGCACGGCCCCGGCGCGCTGGTCGGCGAGATGAGCCTGGACGGCGGCCCGCGCTCGGCCAGCGCGGTCACCACCGAGCCGACGCTGGCCGGCGTCGTCACCCGCGCGATGCTGCTCGAGCACATGCGGCTGCATCCCGAGTTCGCGCTCGAGATGCTGATGACGGTGATCGCCCGCGCCCGCAGCGCGACCCGCGATGCCCGCGATCTGGCCCTGGTCGACAGCTACGGCCGGCTGTCGCGGCTGTTCGAGACGATGGCGCGGCCGGCGGACAACGGCCAGTGCTGCATCGAGGGGCGGCTCACCCACTCCGAGATCGCCAGTCGCATCGGCTGCTCGCGCGAGATGGTCAGCCGCCTGCTCAAGGACCTCGAGCGCGGTGGCTACATCGCCCAGGGCCCGCAGCAGCTGACGCTGCTGCGGCCGCTGCCGGCGCGCTGGTGAGCCCGGCTCAGCCGCCCGAGCTGCGCAGCGCGGGCGGGCCGAACTGGCGCGGCGGCCGGGCCGCCCGGGCGTAGAGCGGATCGACCCGGGGCAGATTGGCCTCGATGTCGCGGATGCGCGTGTTGCCGGCCGGGTGGGTCGAGAGGAACTCGGGCGGCGCGCCCTTGCTCGCTTCCATCATCTTCTGCCAGAGCGTCACGCCCGAGCGCGGGTCGTAGCCGGCGCGCGCGGCCAGCTCCATGCCGACCAGATCGGCCTCGGACTCGTCCTCGCGGCCGAACTTCAGCGTCAGCAGCTGGCCGCCCATGTTCGCCACCGAGCGGCCCACGTCGCCCAGCCCCAGCAGCGCCGCGCCCAGGCCGATGGCGCCTTGCGTGGCCATCTGCTTGCCCATGCGCTCGCGGGCATGCTCGCGCAGCGCATGCGCCATCTCGTGGCCCATGATCATCGCCACCTCATGGTCGCTGAGCTGCAGCTGCTGCAGGATGCCGTAGTAGAAGGCGATCTTGCCGCCTGGCATGCAGAAGGCGTTGAGCTCGGACGAGCCGATCAGGCTGACCTCCCATTTCCATTCGCGCGCCCGCGGATTCCATTCGGCGGTGAACGGGATCAGCCGGTCGGCGATGGCCTGCAGGCGCTGCTGCTGCGGGTGGTTGGCCGGCGCCAGGGCCTTCTTGCCGGCCGCCTCGGTGCGCATCTGCTGGTACTGCAGGGTGGCCGCCTGCTCGACCTGCTCGGCCGAGACCAGCTTGGTGAACTGCGAGGTGCGCCCGACCTCGACGCCATCGCGGGCCAGCGCCGGCCAGGCCGTGCCGACGGCCGCCCCCGCCAGCAGGCCGGTGAACAGGCGCCGCGCATGCAGCGGGCAGCGGCAGTCACCGCGGTGCAGGTCGATGCGGGTGGTGATCGTCGCGTCGTGAACGAACTCCGGGGACGGGAGAGTCATGGCGGTCTGGGCTCCTGGCAAGAGAGATCTAGTCGTCGGCCGGCGTCGATCCCGGAGCCACCTCCAGGCCCTGAAGGGTCGCGCGCAGCCTGTGCAGCATCCACAACGCCGGCAGCGCCGCCAGCGTCGACACGATGAAGAAGCGGGGCCATCCGATCGACTCGGCCAGCACCCCGGCCAGCGGACCGACCCAGACCCGGCCGACCGAGGCAAAGGCCGACAGCATGGCGTATTGTGTGGCGGTGAAGCGCTGGCTGGTCAGGCTCATCAGGAAGGCCACGAAGGCCGCGGTCCCCATGCCGCCGGAGAGGTTCTCGAAGGCGATCACCATCAGCAGCCCGCCGTCGACCGGCGTGGCCTGCGCCAGCTTCAGCAGGCCCCAGTCGAAGGCCGGCACCGTCAGCCCGGGCAGCGCGCCCTGGCCATGCACCGCCAGCCACCAGAAGCCCAGATTGCTGGCCATCTGCAGCACGCCGAACAGCATCAGCGCGCGCCACAGCCCGAGGCGCAGCATCAGCGCCCCGCCCAGCAGCGCGCCGCCGATCGTCAGCCACAGCCCGATCACCTTGTTGACCACGCCGACCTCGGCCGAGCCGAAGGCCATCGCCTTCAGCAGGAAAGGCGTCATCAGGCTGCCGGCGAAGGCGTCGCCCAGCTTGTAGAGCACGATGAAGCCCAGGAAGGCCCAGGCGCCGGGCTGCGCGAAGTAGCTGGCCAGGCCGCCCAGCAGCGTCTCGAAGCGCGCCGCCCGCGCCGCCCAGGCGCCCAGCGGCAGCGTGATGGCGATGCCGGCCAGCAGCGCCAGCAGATCGGCCCAGCGCTGGCGCAAGGCGGGCGCCAGCGCGGTCTGCTCCAGCAGCGGCCCGAGCAGCGCGCCCGACATCGGGCCCAGCACCCGGTCGGTGAGCAGATAGCCGGCCGCGGCCGCCGCCAGCACCGCCACGAAGCCGATCAGGTCGTTGCGCGCGACGCTCTCGGGCCGCGGCATCGCCGGCAGCCGCGGCAGCAGCAGCGCCGAGACGGCCGCCGCCGCCACCATCAGCCCCGCCATCAGCCGGTACACCTCCGGCCAGGTCCAGCCGGCCGGCCCGCCCGCATTGACCGGATCGGTCCAGATCAGCGCGATGCCGCCCGACAGGATCATCGCCAGCCGGTAGCCCAGCACCGACAGCGAGGAGCCCAGGCCGCGCTCGGCCGGCGGCAGCAGGTCGGTGCGGTAGGCGTCGATCACCACGTCCTGCGAGGCCGACAGGAAGGCCGTGGCCACCGCCAGGAGCGCATACAGCCGCATCGCCTCCTTCGGCGAGGTGCCGGCCATCAGCACCAGCAGCCCGGCCAGCGCCAGCTGCGTCAGCACCAGCCAGCCGCGCCGCCGGCCCAGCCACGGCGGGTCGAAGCGGTCCATCAGCGGCGCCCACAGGAACTTGAAGGTATAGGGCAGCCCGACCAGGCTCAGGAAGCCGATGGTCGCGACATCGATGCCCTCCAGGCTCAGCCAGGCCTGCATCGCCTGCCCGGTCAGCGCCAGCGGCAGCCCGGAGGCGAAGCC
>JAUPTP010000108.1 GCA_030918015.1 Pseudomonadota bacterium | reverse complement strand
TCGACGTGCGCGGATTCAAGGCCGCGACCCTGCGCCAGATCGCCGACGAGGCCGGCATCCTGGCCGGGTCGGTCTATCACCATGTCGAGTCGAAGGAGGCGCTCTACCTGGAGGTGCACCGCACCGGCTACCTGCGCATGCAGGCGGTGGTCGAGCGCGCGCTGGCCGGCGTCGAGGGTCCGTGGCCGCGGCTGCAGGCGGCGCTGGCGGCGCATCTGGAGGAAATGCTCGGCGGCGATCCGATCGCGCGCGTCACCGGCCAGGGGCTGATGGAGCCGCGCGACGGCCCGGTGCATGCGGGGCTGGCGCCGCTGCGGCGCCAGTACGAGGCGCTGTGGGCGCGGCTGATCGAGGCGCTGCCGCTGCCGGCCGACCTGGACCGCCGGGTGCTGCGGCTCAACCTGCTGATGGCGCTCAACGGCACCCGGCTCTGGTACCGGCCGGATGGCGGCCTGAGCCCGGCCGCGCTGGCGCGGCAGTGGGTGACGATGCTCGGGGGGCGATGATCGACGGGCGGGCGCTGAGCGGGGCGGATTTCAGCGCACGCGCATGCCCGGCTGCGCGCCAGGGAAGGGCTCCAGCACGAAGACGCCGGGGTTGGCCTTCTCGTCCGCATGGCTGGCGGCCAGCACCATGCCTTCGCTGATGCCGAACTTCATCTTGCGCGGGGCGAGGTTGGCGACCATCACGGTCAGCTTGCCGGCCAGGTCCTCGGGCTTGTAGGCGCTGGCGATGCCGCTGAAGACATTGCGGGTGCGGCCCTCGCCGACGTCGAGCGTCAGGCGCAGCAGCTTGGTCGAGCCGTCCACCGTCTCGGCCTTGACGATCCTGGCGATGCGCAGGTCGACCTTGGTGAAGTCGTCGATCTTGATCTCGGGGGCCAGTTCCTCGCCGCCGGGGATGAGCTTCTCGGGCTCGGGCGCGGCGAAGAGTTCCTCGAGCAGCTTGGGGTCGACGCGCTGCATCAGGTGCTGATAGCTGCCGATGGCGTGCGCGCCCAGCGCGCGCTCGGTGGCGTGGAAGTCCAGCGGCTCGACCTGCAGGAAGGCCTCGACCTGCGCGGCCAGCGCCGGCAGCACGGGCTTCAGGTAGATGGTCAGCAGGCGGAAGGCCTCGATGCAGACGGTGCAGACATCCTGCAGCACCGCGTCCTGGCCGGCCTGCTTGGCGATCTCCCAGGGCTTGTTCTGGTCCACGTACTCGTTGACCCGGTCGGCCAGCGCCATGATCTCGCGCAGCACCTTGCCGAACTCGCGCGCCTCGTAGAGGCCGGTGACCGTGTCGCGGTGGGCGCGCAGCGTGTCGAGCAGCACGCGGCCCTCGACGCCGACATCGGCGCTGAGCCGGCCGCCGAAGCGCTTGGCGATGAAGCCGGCCGCGCGCGAGGCGATGTTGACGTACTTGCCGATCAGGTCGGCATTGACGCGGGCGGTGAAGTCGTCGCGGTTGAAGTCGACGTCCTCGACATGCGAGTTGAGCTTGGCGGCGATGTAGTAGCGCAGCCACTCGGGGTTCATGCCCAGCGAGAGGTACTTGAGCGGGTCCAGGCCGGTGCCGCGGCTCTTGCTCATCTTCTCGCCGTTGTTGACGGTCATGAAGCCGTGCACGAAGACGTTGGTGGGCGTCTTGCGGCCGCTGAACTGCAGCATCGCCGGCCAGAACAGCGTGTGGAAGTAGGTGATGTCCTTGCCGATGAAGTGGTACTGCTCGACGGCCGGGTCGGCGATGAACTCGTCGAAGGAGCGCGTCTCGCCGTACTTCGCGGCCGGGCCGCCCTTGTCGAACCAGTTCTTCAGCGAGGCCAGGTAGCCGATCGGCGCGTCCAGCCAGACGTAGAAGTACTTGCCCGGCGCGTCCGGGATCTCGATGCCGAAGTAGGGCGCGTCACGGCTGATGTCCCAGTCGCCCAGGCCGCCGTTGCCTTCCTCGTCCTTGGTGAACCATTCCTTGATCTTGTTGACCACCTCGGGCTGCAGGCGGCCGGACTCCTGCGTCCAGCTCTGCAGGAACTCGAAGCAGCGCGCATCCGAGAGCTTGAAGAAGTAGTGGTCGCTGGTCTTGAGCACCGGCGTGGCGCCGGAGAGCGCCGAGTACGGGCTCTTCAGCTCGGTGGGCGCGTAGACCGCGCCGCACGATTCGCACGAGTCGCCGTACTGGTCCTTGGCGCCGCACTTCGGGCACTCGCCCTTGATGAAGCGGTCGGGCAAGAACATGCCCTTGTCGGGGTCGAAGAACTGCTCGATCGCGCGCACCTCGATCAGGCCGGCATCGCGCAGCGCCAGGTAGATGTTCTGCGCCAGCACGTGGTTCTCGGCGCCGTCGGTCGAGTGCCAGTTGTCGAACGAAATGTGGAAGCCGTCGAGGTATTCCTTGCGGCCGGCAGCGATGTTGGCGACGAACTGCTGCGGCGTGATGCCGGCCTTCTCGGCGGCGATCATGATCGGCGCGCCGTGCGCGTCGTCGGCGCCGACGAAGTGCACCTGGTTGCCCCGCATGCGCTGGAACCGCACCCAGATGTCGGCCTGGATGTACTCCATGATGTGGCCGATGTGGAACTTGCCGTTGGCGTAGGGCAGGGCGGTGGTGACGAAGAGCTGGCGGGTCATGGTGGCGGTCCGGGGGGCGCTCGTGGCGGAGGAAACCTTTGATTCTAGGCCTGCCGCCCCTGATATCGTTGCCGCATGACGCCCCCGACGACCTCTCCCGCACCGATGCTGACGCTGACCGCGCTGGGCCGGCAGCTGCCGGTGGCGCCGGGGCAGTCGCTGCTGGAGGCCGCGCGCGCCGCCGGCCTGCGGCTGCGCAGCTCCTGCCGCAACGGCACCTGCCGCGCCTGCCTGTGCCGGGTCACCGCCGGCCAGGACCACCTGCGCTACCGCGTCGACTGGCCCGGCCTGAGCCCGGAGGAGCGCGCCGAGGGCGGCTGGACGCTGCCCTGCGTCGCGCTGGCCGACGGCGACGTGGCGATCGACGCGGCCCTCGACCCGCGCTGAGTCTGCTGTAGGGCCGTGAACAGGGCCTTCCGGCCGGTGATCGGAGGATGTGGAACGGGCGTTTTCGCCTCCAATCGGCCGGTCGCGGGAAGGTGTCGATGGCAGTACGGAGTCGGTCGTTCGGGACGGGGGGCAGGTGCGTGCCGCTGTGGCCGTGGCTGCTCCTGGGCTGTCTGGCGCTGCTCGGGCTGCTGCCGCGCGGCGTGCAGGCGATGACGCCGGTCGAGCCGGTGGTGCGCGTGCTGGAGGATGTCTCCGGCCGGCTCGACGAGGCCGAGGCCCGGGCGTCCACGCATTGGCGACCGCTGCCGCCGGGCGCCCCCAATCTGGGCTATTCCGCATCGGTCTGGTGGTTCGATCTGCGCTGGGAGCCGGCCCCGGCGGGCGAGCGCTGGCATGATCTGGAGCTGGCCCATCCGGTGCTCGACCAGGTCGAGCTGATCCTGCTGGACCTCGACGGCGAGGTGATCGACCGCTGGTTCCTCGGCGACAAGCGGCCCTTCGGGGCGCGGCCGGTGCCGCATCGGCACTTCATCGTGCCCTTGCCCGAGGCCCGTCCGCAAGGGCGCGGGGTGGCGGTGCGGGCCCTGGTGCGCGTGCACACCAGCAGCGCGGTGCAGCTGCCGGTGCGGCTGTGGACCGAGCGCGACTTCCAGGCGGCCGAACAGGTCGACCACCTGGTGCAGGGCCTCTACCTGGGCGTGATGCTGGGCATGCTGGCCTACAACTTCTTCCTGTGGCGGGTGATGCGCGAGCGCGTCTACCTGGGCTATGTGCTGTGGGTCGGGGGCATCGCCAGCTTCCAGGCCAGCCTGAGCGGGCTGAGTTTCCAGTACCTGTGGCCGCAGGCCACGCAGTGGAACGACATCGCGATCGTCGTCTTCCTGGCGCTGGCCATCGTCGGGGCCTCCAGCTTCATGATCGATTTCCTGGAGCTGCGCCGGCTCCGGGGCTGGATGCTGCGGGTGCCGCAGGCCACGGCCGGGTTCAGCCTGGTCGTGCTGGCGGGGGGCTTCATGCTGCCGTACGCGACGGCCATCCAGCTGGCGATCGTCTGCGCGGTCGTGGGCATGGGCGGTGCGCTGGCGATCTCGGCCTGGCGCTGGCGGCAGGGCTTCGCGCCGGCGCGCATCTTCCTGCTGGCCTGGTGCCTGGTGCTGCTGGGCGGGCTGGTGCTGGCCGCGAGCAAGTTCGGGCTGCTGCCGCGCACCCGGCTGACCGAGCACGCCACGCAGGTGGGCACGGCGCTGGAGGTGATCCTGCTGTCGCTGGCGCTGGCCGGGCGGCTGCAGCACGAGCGGCGCCTGCGCGAGCAGGCCCAGGCCGAGGCGATGCTGACGCAGCGCCGCGCCAACGAGCGGCTCGAGCAGCATGTGGCCGAGCGCACCCGCGAGCTCGAGCAGGCCAACCGGCTGCTCGAGCGGGTCAGCCGCACCGATGCGCTGACCGGCGTGGCCAACCGGCGCCATTTCGACGAGCGGCTGCAGGCCGCCGTGATGCGCGCGCGGGCGGCCGGCCGCCCGCTGTGCGTGATGCTGATCGACCTCGACCATTTCAAGCGCATCAACGACACCCTCGGGCATCCCGTGGGCGACGCCTGCCTGAGCGAGGTCGCGCGTCGCATCGGGCCGGCCCTGGGTCACCCCGGCGCGCTGCTGGCGCGCTACGGCGGCGAGGAGTTCGTCGCGCTGCTGCCCGGCCTGTCGCTGGCGGCGGCGCAGGCCTGTGCCGAGCGCCTGCGCGCCGCCATCGCCGCCGAGCCGGTCGACAGCGAGCGCGGGCCGGTGCCGGTGACCGCCAGCGTGGGCCTGAGCTGCCGGGTTCCGGTCTCGGCCGACGAGGGCGCGGCGCTGCTGGACGAGGCCGACCAGGCGCTCTATGAGGCCAAGCGCGGCGGGAGAAATCGGGTGGCGATAGACTTGCGCACCGCCGCCGCCAGCGCTTCCTGAGAGGCGCTCGCACCTTCTCCGCGTTTTCCCGAAGCTCTTCCCCGTCATGTCCCTGAACGAGAACACCGTCCGCGCCGCGATCCAGACCGTGGTGGATCCGAACACCGGCAAGGACTTCGTCACCGGCAAGCAATTGCGCAACCTGAAGGTCGACGGCAGCGATGTCTCCTTCGACGTCGAGCTGGGCTATCCGGCCCGCACCCAGGTCGACGGCCTGCGCCGCGCGCTGATCGAGGCGGTGCGCACGCTGCCCGGCGTCGGCAATGTCAGCGCCAATGTCGGCTGGAAGGTCACCGCGCATGCGGTGCAGCGCGGTGTCCAGCTGCTGCCCGGCGTGAAGAACATCGTGGCGGTCGCCTCCGGCAAGGGCGGCGTCGGCAAGAGCACGACCGCCGTCAACCTGGCGCTGGCGCTGGCCGCCGAGGGCGCCAGCGTGGGCATCGTCGACGCCGACATCTACGGCCCGAGCCAGCCGACGATGCTGGGCATCACCGGCGCGCGGCCCGAGAGCTACGACGGCAAGACGATGGAGCCGCTGGTCGGCCACGGCATCCAGGTGATGTCGATCGGCTTCCTGGTCGACAACGACCAGGCCATGATCTGGCGCGGCCCGATGGCCACCCAGGCCCTGGAGCAGCTGCTGCGCCAGACCAACTGGAAGGACCTCGACTACCTGATCGTCGACATGCCCCCGGGCACCGGCGACATCCAGCTGACGCTGGCGCAGAAGGTGCCGGTCACCGGCGCGGTCATCGTCACCACGCCGCAGGACATCGCGCTGCTGGACGCGAAGAAGGGCCTGAAGATGTTCGAGAAGGTCAGCGTGCCCATCCTGGGCGTGGTCGAGAACATGGCGGTCTACTGCTGCCCGAACTGCGGCCACGTCGAGCACATCTTCGGCGCCGACGGCGGCAAGCGCATGGCCGAGGAGTACGACCTGGCCCACCTGGGCAGCCTGCCGCTGAACCTGTCGATCCGCCAGCAGGCCGACGCCGGCTGCCCGACGGTGGTGGCCGAGCCCGATGGCGAGATCGCCGCGCTGTACCGCTCGGTGGCGCGCGGCATCGCGATCCGCATCGCCGACAAGGCCAAGGACTACTCGTCGAAGTTCCCGACGATCACCGTCTCGAAGTCGACCTGAGCGTCGACTTCGCCCGCGCGCCGGCGCCGGCTCAGAGCGGCCGCGCCGGCACGACGCGGATGCGCTGCCAGAAGGCGCGGTCGATGATCGCCATCACGCAGGGGCGCATCTGCCGGGCCGCCGGGTCGTCGATCGCACGCTGGCGCACCGGCCAGTAGAGCACGCCGTCGCTGACCCGGATCATCTGCGCGGGCGACTCCAGCCGCACCGCCTCGGCCTGGCGGTCCTGCATGTCGGGGGCGAAGACGATCACCCGCTCGCGGCTCCAGCGCACCTTGCGCCCGAGCGCGGCCACCTCGCCTTGCTGCTCGAGGGTGTCCGTCCACTCGGCTGGCGAGTCGATGCCGATCAGGCGCTGCTTGCGCCCGGGCAGCGGGCAGTGCATGTGGCTGCGAGTGGCGTGGACCCGCAGCAGTGTCGTGTTGCCGGCACGCCCCGGGCCGGAGTCGGTCGCGGCCCAGGCCGGGCGGGCGAAGGCGGTCGTCGCCAGCGCGCCCAGCACCAGGATCGTGCGCAGCAGACGGAGGCGCCTGGCCCTCCGGCGACGCGCCTGCAGTCGGGCGGGGGCGAAGAGGTGGGCGGTCATGATCTCCGGAAACATTGTCCACATCGGTCGTGGACTATAGCGCCGTGATCCGCGCCGGCTTCAGGGCGGACCCTCGGTCGCAAGCCCGCCCTCAGAATCGGGACTTCGACCGGAGACCTGCCGCATGAACCTGCTCGACGCGATGCGCTACCTCAGCGCGCTGGCGCAGGCGCGCCACTTCGGCCGCGCCGCCGAGGCCTGCCACATCACCCAGCCGGCGCTGTCGAACGCGATCCGCGCGCTCGAGCAGGAGTTCGGCGTGACCATCGTGCGCCGCGGCCGCCAGTACGAGGGCCTGACGCCCGAGGGCGAGCGGGTGCTGGCCAGCGCGCACCGCATGCTGCACGAGCGCGAGGCGCTGCGCCAGGAGCTGGGCCAGGCGCGCGCCGCTCCCGGCGGGCCGCTGCTGCTGGCCTGCGTGCCGACCGCGCTGCCGGTGGCCGCGCGGCTGGTGGCGCGGCTGCGCGCGGCGCATCCGGCGCTGTGCCCGACGCTGCGCTCGCTCAGCTCGCCCGAGATCGAGACCGGGCTGGAGGAGCTGTCCATCGACCTGGCGCTGGGCTATGCCGAGCGCATCGAGGCGCGCGGCGTGCGCGCGCGGGTGGCG
>JAUPTP010000107.1 GCA_030918015.1 Pseudomonadota bacterium | reverse complement strand
GCCGGCGTCCCCGGCCCCTGCCGCATCGGCCCCGACGTCGACCCTGGCCCCCGGCCCGCTGCCCGCCGCAGCCCCCCCGACCGCGACCACCGGCTGCGCGCCCGTCTTCGGCAGCCAGCTCTTCGGCGGCCGCTTTGCCCAGCAGTCCTTCGGCGGCTTCAACCCGGACTACCGCATCGCGCCGGGCGACCGCGTGATGCTGCGGCTGTGGGGCGCCTTCAACCTGGATGCCACGCAGGTGGTGGACCCGCGCGGCAACCTGTTCCTGCCCAGCATCGGCCCGGTGCGGGTGCAGGGGGTGCGCAACGGCGAGCTCGACGCGGTGGTGCGCGAGCAGGTGCGCCGCACCTACCGCGCCAACGTGCAGAGCTACGCCAGCCTGGAGGCGGCGCAGCCGGTCAAGGTCTACGTGACCGGCTTCGTGCGCCAGCCCGGGCTCTATGGCGGCCTGTCGTCCGACTCGGTGCTGCACTACCTCGACCAGGCCGGCGGCATCGACCCCGAGCGCGGCAGCTTCCTGGCCGTCGAGCTGCTGCGCGGCGGCGAGTCGCGCAGCAGCTTCGACCTCTACCGCTTCCTGCTGGAGGGCCGCATCGATCCGGTGCAACTGCACGACGGCGACACGCTCTTCGTCGCGCCCCGCCGCGCCAGCGTGAAGGTCGCCGGCGAGGCGGCCAACGCCTGCGCCTTCGAGTTCGACGGCAGCCGCATCGACGGCGCGGCGCTGATCGCGCTGGCGCGGCCCCGGCCCGGCGCCACGCACATGGCCGTCGTGCGCCAGCGCGGCCCCGAGCGCCGCAGCGAATACCACCCGCTGGCCGAGGCCGGCACGGTCGCGCTCGGCGACGGCGACGAGGTGACCTTCACCGCCGACCGCATTCCCGGCACGATCCTGGTGCGCATCGAAGGCGCCCACCGCGGCGAGCGCACCGTCGTGCTGCCCTACGGCGCGCGGCTGGCCGACGCGCTGGCGCGGGTGCGCCCGGCGCCGCAGGCCGATCTGGAGGCGCTGCAGCTCGAGCGTCGCTCGATCGCGCTGCGCCAGAAGGAGATGCTCGGCCAGTCGCTCGACCGGCTGGAGGCGCAGGCCCTGACCGCCCGCTCGGCCACCAACGAGGAGGCGCAGCTGCGCGGCCGCGAGGCCGAGCTGGTGCTGCAGTTCGCCAGCCGCGCCCGCCAGATCGAGCCGCGCGGCCAGCTGGTGCTGCCCGACCCGGCCCGCGCCGGCGACACCCCGCTGGAGGACGGCGACACGCTCGTCGTGCCCGAGCGCTCGGCGCAGGTCGCGGTGCACGGCGAGGTGCTGTTCCCGATGGCCATCAGCCACGATCCGGCCCGCCGCGTCGACGACTACCTCCGCCTGGCCGGCGGCCTGTCCCAGCAGGCCGACAGCAGCCGGGTGCTGCTGCTCAAGCGCAACGGCACGGTCCTCGAGACCCGCGGCGACGTCGCCCCCAGCCCCGGCGACGAGCTGATGGTGCTGCCCAGGGCCGAGACCAAGCGCATCGAGGTCACCCGCGGAATCACCCAGATCCTGTATCAGATCGCGGTGGTGGCGAAGGTGGCGTTGGGGTTGTGACAACCATGATGAAGAGAAAGCTCCGAAAACTGGCTCGCTCCCCAGGTATGTTCCTGCGTGACTACTTCAATGCACGCTATCCACTAGTGCGTAACGAGATCGGCTGCATCGAATCTAACGAGCAGGCCCTCATCGCACAGGAACTCGAGCTGGAGCTAACCTCCGGGCCGACTTTCCCAATCGACGTGGTCTACACCTGGGTCGATGGTGATGACCCTGTTTGGCAAGCGATGTTCCAAGCCTTCGCCTTCCAGACGAAGATTCAGGCCGATGATCTGATCAAGGCAGGCCGAGACCCGGCACGATTCAAGTCGCACACTGAACTGCGCTATTCGCTACACAGCGTCCTGAAGTTTATGCCCTGGGTGCGCAACATCTACATTGTCACCGCCGATCAGCGCCCTGCATGGCTCACCGCACATCCCAGAATTCGCTTGGTCTCGCACCGAGACCTGATCGAACCAGCCTATCTTCCGACGTTCAACTCCCATGTCATCGAAGCCCATCTGCATCGGATTTCAGGGCTAAGTGAGCACTTCATTTATTTCAACGACGACGTGATCGTCGCGCGTCCGCTACCACCTGGACATTTCTTTCAATCCAACGGGCTGGCGGCTCATTTCTTAACCAGCAAGTCACTGTCAGCGATGCAGCATAAAGGGCATTCCACACCCACTTTGTTGGCTAGCAAGAACAGTCAAACAGTGCTCCAGCGTCTCCATGGCCAGTGCCCAGACCAGCCACTGGTCCACTCATATATCCCACTGAGAAAATCAGCATTTGAAGAATGCTGGTCGCTGTGCAGCGACGACATCCTGAAATTCTTGCCTAACCGAACGCGCGGCACCTTAGATCTCAATCTGGCAAGCTTCCTCACACCTTGGCATACCTATTTTCGGGGAATGTCTTCGAAGAAGGCTGACATCTGCTGGTACTTCAACGTGCGTTCACCAGCGGCAATCAGCAACTACCAAGGGCTGCTTCAGCGCAGTCGCGCAGGCACGTCGCCTCACTCGATTTGCCTGAACGACTTCCGCTCTGGCGCAGACGTTTTGCATGGCTACGAAAAACATCTACAGGCTTTTCTCTGTTCTTTTTTTCCCGACTGCCATCCCACACGGAGTCCTGACGCATGAACAAGAAACTTCGCAAGCTGCTGCGATCGCCTCGCCTGTTCTTCAAGGACATGCTGATCAAGCGCCAAGCACGCTCGGGAACAACGATCGCACCGGCCGGAGTGCCAGCCTGCACGCACAAGTTCTCCGTGGTCTCCGCCGTCTACAACGTCGGGCGCTACCTGGACAAGTACTTCGAGACGCTGACCAGCCAGCGCGTCGGCTTCACCGAGTGCATGCAACTGGTAATGGTCGATGACGGATCGACCGACGACTCCGCGCAGATCATCCAGCGCTGGCAGTGCCGGTTTCCCCACAACATCGTCTACGTCCACAAGGAGAACGGCGGACAGGCCTCGGCCCGGAACCTGGGGATCCAGCAGGCAGCGCACGACTGGGTGACATTCATCGACCCGGACGACTTCGTCAACCCGGACTATTTCCAGGAAGTGGCTCGATTCATCGACAAGCAGGCGTCCACCGACCTGCAGATGATCGGGTGCCACCAGATCTTCTACATCGAGAAGACCAATCAGTTCCGGGACAACCCCCCGCTGCGCTACAAGTTCGCCAACGGCGACAAGGTCTTTCCGATCTCCGACCTGGGCAACAACATCCAGCTGTCGGCGGCGACGGCCGTCTTCAGGAAGTCAGTCATCCTGAACCATGCGCTCGAATTCGATGCCCGGGTGAAGCCGAACTTCGAGGACGGACTGTTCATCGCCCAGTATCTGGCGGCCTGTCCGTCCGGCTCGGCCGGATTCGTCAAGAACGCGGTCTACTACTATCGCAAGCGCGAGGACGGGACATCGACACTGGACACGTCCTGGCAGCACCCCGGCCGGCTCGGTGCCGTCCTGGAGCATGGCTACCTCGGCGCCTTCGCCGCCTTCGACACACACGAGAAGATTCCGGTGCACATACAGCGCACGGTGCTCTACGACATCGTCTGGATCATCCGCCACCTGATGGACCGGCCGCAGCGCCATGCCTTCCTCACACCCGAGCAGCGCACCCGCGGCCTAGAACTGCTGCGCGAGGTATGCGCGCGCATCGATGTCGACACCATCATGCAGTTTGAGCTGGCGGGCTGCTGGTTCATGCACAAGCTGGCCATCCTGACCTCCCTGAAGGGCGTCGCGCCGCCGTTCCAGGTCGCCTATGTCGAGGCCGTCGACGAGGTCAAGGACCAGGTGCTGCTGACCGTCTACACGGGCGCCTCACCGCCGGTCCTGAGCTACCGGTGGAAGCAGGTCGACACCCTTCCGGACCACCTGAAGGCGGTCGAGCACCGGCTCCTCGACGAGGTGTTCGTGACAGCCTGGCGCTGCTGGCTGCCCATCGGGGGCGATGCCGAGACGCTGAGCGTCCGCCTCGACGGCATCGACGCCCGCATCTCGCTGGGCGGCAAGTTGTACAGCAAGCCGGTGCCGGCCGCCGAGCTGCGCAAGCATTTCCGCAGCCGCACGCCACGGCGCCGCTCGGTGCCGAGGTACACCGACTGCTGGCTGCTGATGGACCGCAACACGCACGCCGACGACAACGCCGAGCACCTCTACCGGCACATCGCACGCACCGACCCAGGCCGCAACATCTTCTTCGTGCTGGACCGCGAGTCGTTCGACTGGGACCGACTGGCCGCGGAGGGATTCCGGCTCATCGCCTTCGGATCCGCCGAGCATCGGCTGGCGGCCACCTGCGCCAGCAAGGTCATCAGCTCCCATGCCGACGCCTACGTCATGGACTTCCTCGGCAAGGCCCGGCCCGTCGACCAGCAGTTCGTCTTCCTGCAGCACGGCGTCATCATGAACGACCTGTCCGTCTGGCTGAATCCGAAGGACATCAGCTGCTTCGTCACATCGGCCAAGCGGGAATACCAGTCGATCAGCGGCGACGGCTCCTACAACTTCACCACGAAGGAGACGGTCCTGACCGGCCTACCGCGCCATGATCATTTGCGAGCACTCGCCGACAGCCGCACGCCCACCGACATCCTGGTCATGCCGACCTGGCGCAACGCGCTGATGGCGGCCCCCACCGGAGACAGCGCCCGGCGAACCCTGGTGGAGGACGCCGAGCAGTCTCTCTACTTCACGTCGTGGACCTCGCTGCTGGCCAGCCCGCGGCTGCAGGCCCTGGCTGAGCGCACTGGCGGCCGGGTCGTCTTCTTCCCTCACGCCAACATGCAGTCGGTCCTCGAACGGATCCGATTGCCGGACCACGTGGTCGTGAAGTCCCACGAGAGCACGTCGATCCAGGAACTCTTCGCGTCGGCCTCCATGCTGATCACCGACTATTCTTCGGTCGCATTCGAAGTGGCCATGATCGAACGGCCGGTCATCTATTTCCAGTTCGATGAAAAGGAATTTTTCGAACAGCAACACAGTTACACCAGGGGATATTTCGACTATCGCCGCGATGGCTTCGGACCTGTCGTGAGCACCGAAGCCGAGGTGCTGTCGGCCTGCACCGACATCATCACCTCGCGCGACACCTGGTGGCAGGAGTACGGACCGCGCATCGAATCCTTCTTCGCCTATCGGGACACCAGCAACTGCGCTCGCGTCATGCAGGCGATTCTGGCCCTGGATGCGCCACGCGACACCCCCGGCCCGCGTCCCGATCTCCTGCGCTCGATGGCCGAAACGGCATCCGAGCGGGGAAATACGGCACTGGCCTGCGAACGTTACATGCGTCTGCTCGAGACCGATCCCGACGCGACGCCACGCGACGTCCAGCGCGGCATGGAGTTGCTTCTCTCGCAAATTCCGACTTGGACGCAACAGGCGGAGCATGCGCGTTACGCCCACGGCATGGAAGTCGTCAAGAGCAAAGCAACCGAGTTCGCCCTGAGCGTGCCGGATGAACTGCTGCGCAGTCAGGCCGAAGCGGCATCCGCACTGCAACAGTGGGGTCTGGCCGCCGAGCTGTGGACCCAGCGCCTGGAATCCGATCCTGATGCCCCCTATGCCACGGCCGATGCACTGAGGCACCAGGGCTGGCTGCACGAAGCCTACGCATTGCTGTGCCGCGATGGCGTGCGCCCGCCTCTTTCGGTTCAGGACAGTCAGCTCATCGTCGATCTGGCGATCGCTGCCGGTGACTGGAAACAGGCGGCGGACCGGCTGATGAGCATGATGTTCGACTACGAACAGCTCAAATCACGCACCTCAAGCGAACGGGCACTGAAACTGTATGAGACCCACGCCGCCCGCGAGCAGCTGAGCATGGCTCAGACCGTCGACCTGTGGGTGTCTCGTGCCAGCCAGGACAGCACGGTTCTCTACCTGATCGCCAGTGTGCTGCACCGCCAGGGCAAGCACGTCATGGGGTATGCAACGCTGAACTCCCGTCTGGTGCGTGCGCCGGTGACACAGGAAGAATGGCAGCTCCTGGCCGATCTGGCACTGGCCAACGAAGACTGGGGAACCGCGGCCGACGCGCTGCGACTGCTGGCGGTCCGCTACAGCGAAACCTGTGCGCCGGACACGCTCGATCGGGCGCTGGACCTGTACCAGAGATACCCGACCTCACCGTCGACGCAGAGGCCTCCCACGCAGGAAGCCCCCCGTGACGCGCAAACACTGGAGCGCCCGGCACGGAAACTCCGCCGCCAGCCTGCATGACATGCCCACGATGAGAGCCGACATGCTTTTCGCGTCAGACGGTTGCGCCCTCACCCACGCCCGCCGCGTCATCGCCATGGAAATCGACGCGCTCTCGGCCATGTCCGCCCGGCTCGGGCCCGAGTTCGAGCGTGCGGTCGACCTGATCCTGCGCTGCGCCCGCCGCGTCATCGTCTGCGGCATGGGCAAGTCCGGCCACATCGGGCGCAAGATCGCCGCGACGATGGCCTCGACCGGCACCGCGGCCTTCTTCGTGCATCCCGGCGAGGCCTTCCACGGCGACCTCGGCATGATCCTGCCGGAGGATGTCGTGCTGCTGATCTCCAACAGCGGCGAGACCGACGAGCTGGTGCGGCTGCTGCCCTTCCTGCAGCAGCAGGGCAATGCGCTGGTGGCGATGACCGGCCGGGCCGACTCGGCGATCGGGCGCGCGGCCGACGTGGTGCTCGACATCGGCGTCGAGTGCGAGGCCTGCTCGAACAACCTGGCGCCGACCAGCTCCACCACCGCGACGCTGGTGATGGGCGACGCGCTGGCGGTCACGCTGTCGGTGCTCAAGGGCTTCCGGCCGGAGGACTTCGCGCGCTTCCACCCCGGCGGCAGCCTGGGCCGGCGCCTGCTCACCCGCGTGTCCGACGTGATGCAGCGCGAGCGCCTGCCCTTCTGCGCCGAGAGCGCCAGCTTCCGCGAGGTGGTGCAGACGATCACCCGCGGCCGGCTGGGCCTGGTGCTGGTGGGCACGCCCGCCGCGCTGGCAGGCATCATCACCGACGGCGACATCCGCCGCGCCTTCGAGCGCCACGCCAATCCGCTGAACCTCATGGCCGGCGACCTCATGAGCGCGCGCCCGCGCACCATCGCCGCCGACACCCGGCTGGGCGAGGCCGAGACCGTGATGCGCGAGCTGCGCATCCAGGCGCTGGTGGCGCTGGACGCACGCGAGCGGGTCTGCGGTGTGGTGCAGCTGCTCAGCCCGGAGCCGAGCTGGAGCG